>JAYTTW010000308.1:0-14767 GCA_043744855.1 Hyphomicrobiales bacterium | reverse complement strand
AGCGATTTTGATTGCGCTGTTGAAAACCACAGGAAGCCACACCTGCGGCGCCTCCAACTCCTTGCGCGAGATTCAAGGTCTAGTGTAGTTTCCCCCTCGTCGACTACGACATCTCGTGTGGCGGACCTTTTTCGAGAGTGTGAGGCGTTGAACGACAACGGCGACCGCCGTTGCAGCGTTGACTCCCGGATTCGGCTTTGACCGCAAAACATGGACCAAGGAGGACGCATGTCCTGGACCGATGAGCGTGTGGAACAACTGCGACAATTGTGGCTCGATGGCAAAAGCGCCAGCCAGATCGCCTCGGTTTTGGCAAACGGAGTTACCCGCAATGCGGTCATCGGCAAGGTGCACAGGCTCGGACTGTCCGGCCGGGTGAAAGCGCCGAGCCAAACGTCGGCGCGAGCCAGAACCACAAAGGTTCACAACCATCGGCCCATGGCGTCGCGCTCACACGTGCCGCGAACCAACGGCGCCAACGCCCTCGCCTATTCGCCGCGCACTGAGATCAGGCCAATGATGCGCCCGGTTGAGGAAGTCGTGATCCCCATGTCGGAACGCGTTACCATCATGGAGCTTAAAGAAGCCATGTGCCGCTGGCCGCTCGGCGATCCATCGACACCCGAGTTCCGCTACTGCGGCGGCAAGTCGCCAGTCGGCGTGCCTTACTGCCCCTATCATTCCCGCGTCGCCTATCAACCAGCGCAGGAACGCCGCAACCGTCGGCCCAACATGGCGCCAAAAATTTATCAGTAAGGCGGTGAAAACTTCGAGTGAGGCGGCAATCTTCCAGCAAGGGGGATGGCGGCGAACATCCCTCCGCAGCGCGTTTTCAATGATTGGGGATTGCGCCAGCAGCCAAGTGGCGCGAATGTCGGCGCGAAAGTTGGCGCAATGAGCAAATCTGACAAACCTTCCCGCGACAGCAAACGCAATGGCGATGAAATTTCAGCGGCGGAAATATCCGCCAAGCCACGGCAGCCTGACGCGCTCGCCGCGCAACGCCTCGATTTCAAGGTCGCGAGCCTGCCAAAAATTATCGCCGAGCGGGCGCTGGCTTCCGGCGACTACCCCTACAGCGAACATCTGATGCGCGAGGCTTACGAGAGCCAACTCCGGTTGTTGCAGATCGAACTCGTCAAATTCGTCAATTGGACGCGGGAAAAGGGTGAGCGCTTCGCCATTGTGTTTGAAGGACGCGATGCGGCGGGCAAGGGCGGCGCCATCCAGCGCTTTACCGAACATCTAAATCCCAGACACGCGCATGTCATCGCGCTGTCGAAACCGACGCCAACCGAAGCCGGACAGTGGTACTTTCAACGCTATGTCGCGCACATGCCGACGCGCGGCGAAATCACCATATTTGATCGCTCGTGGTACAATCGCGCCGGCGTCGAGCGTGTCTTCAATTTTTGCACGCCGGACGAGACGGCGCTTTTCCTGGATGAAGCGCCGCATTTCGAAGCGCTGCTTGTGCGCGACGGCATTCGTCTCTTCAAGTTTTTTTTGACCATCGGCATGGAAATGCAGTTCAAACGGTTGTTCGAGCGTTGGCATGACCCATTGGAACGCTGGAAAATATCCGACATCGATGCACAAGCAATCGAAAAGTGGGACGCCTATTCCGCCGCACTCGAACACATGTTGGTAAAAACCGACAACGATAAAGCGCCGTGGACGGTGGTGCGCGCCAATGACAAGAAGCGCGCCAGGCTCGAAATCATTCGTCATGTGCTTGATGCTGTACCCTATACGGACAAGGACAGGCAGGCAGTCGGGATTCCGGACCGCAAGATCGCCATCACGGCGCGCAAGTTTTTGAAAGCTGGCGGCGAAGAGGAAACGAAATAGAGCGGCGCGGCGCGCTTCCATTCGCCTCACGGGCTGTTTTCGTCGCTGGCGCGACGCATGGCCTCACGGAGCGCCGTCCATCGACGGATGCCTTCGTGGGCGCCGATCATCGCCAGCGCGAGCACAAACGGGATGACGTAATAGATGGCGCGGAACAACAGCAGCGACGCCAGCAGTCCCTCCTGGCTCGGCGCGGTGATCGACTTCAGCATCGTCACCTCAAACGGGCCGATGCCACCGGGTACGTGCGACGCAATGCCAAGCATGCAGGCGAAAACGTAGACCGCCATGAAATGTAAAAATTTCATCGCGTGTCCATTTGGCAGCAATACGTAGAGAACCGACGCTGCCGCGCAGAGATCGATGACGCCAAGCGCCATTTGCGCGAGCGTCACGCGCCAGCCCGGCAGTTCCAACGCCAATCCCTGCACCCGGAAGCGGCGGTGGCCGCTGGCGACGAGGACGAAGTAGGCGGCGATGGCGGCAAGGATGCCGCCGCCAATGCTCGCATTCACCCATACCTTGAGTTGATTGATGTCGGCGATCCCCGCCGGATCGATGCTCAAAACACTGCCCAGCACAAGCGCCATGCCAAGCCAGAAGGTGACACCCGCGATCAACGTGAGACTGGCGACACGAGCGGCGGAAATTCCCGACTGCGAATAAATCCAGTAGCGGACGGTTCCACCGGTAATCAGCGGAAAGCCGAGCGTGAAAGAAATGGCGTAACTTGTGTAAGAGGCGAGCGCTGTCTGCCGGTAAGGCACCTTGAGACTGAGTTGGCGCAGGGCGAGCACATCGTAGAAGGTGAGCGCCAGATAAGAGAAACAGGTCAGCAGCACCGCGAGCGAGATTTGATCCCAGCCGGTCGCTGCAAAGGCGGCGCGAAGGTCACCCCAACGCACTGTCGTGATGGTGCGAAACAACACGAAGGCGGACAACGCCAGAATGGCGACGCTGAACGCCACGCCGACAACACGCATCCAGCCGCGAACGCGCGCCGTTGACGAGACGGATGGGTGATCGACTTGGAAAGTTTCGGGCGAGACTTGGAAAGTTTCGGGCGAGACTTGGGAAGTTTCGGGCGAGACTTGGAAAGTCTCGGGCGGTGGCTCGGCGTTTGGGCCGGACTCATTCGTCGAAATCATGCGTTTCGCCGATCGCCTATTCGCTCGGCTGACGCCGGAAGTGTTCGTACGGTCAAAACAGATGCGTTCTTCGTATCGAGGCTGACTGCCGACGGGAGAGCTACATTAAAAGCTGTCAAAAAGAAAACCGACGCGATACCGCGCATCTCGCAGATGCTGCGGCGTCGCGTCGCTTGGCGTCAGGACCATGTGCTTGATGGCACGGCTCGCAGCGGCGCTTGTCGTTTCGGGACGCCTTACTCCGCCGACGCGGGAAAAGTTTCCGGCAGCGGCTCAAGTATCGAAGTTTTCTTCCTGCGCAACCGCACATAGAGTTGCGCGCCGAGCAACAACACACACATGCCAATGAAGAAAGCGCTGATCGGCCGTTCGATGAACGTCATCATGTCGCCGCGTGAAATGATCATGGCGCGACGGAACGTCTCCTCGAAGCGGGGCCCAAGTACAAAGCCGAGCAAAATTGGCGCGGGCTCGAACTTCAACAGCATCAGCAGATAGCCGAAGACGCCAAAGAACAGGGTAACGCCGACGTCAAACATTGCATTGCGATCAGCGAACACGCCGATGCAGATGAAGAACATGGCGCTCGGGAACAAGTACTTATAGGGAACCATCAGCATTTTCACCCAGATGCCAATGAGCGGCACGTTGAGGAAAATGAGGATGAGGTTGCCGATCCAAAAGCTGGCGATAAGACCCCAAAAGATGTCGGGATGCTCGACGATCAGCCGCGGCCCCGGCGTGATGCCATGAATGATCAGCGCGCCGAGCAGCAGCGCCATCACGGCGTCGCCGGGGATGCCCAGGCTCATGGTGGGGATAAAGTCGCCCTGCACGGAGGAGTGCGTCGACGCCTCGGGCGAGGCAACGCCTTCGAGCGCGCCGTGACCAAACCGCTCGGGCGTGCGCGAAATCTTCTTTTCAGCCGCGTAAGCAACGAAGGAGGCGATCGTCGGGCCGGTGCCGGGAATCATCGAACAGAGACTGCCGATGACCGTGCCGCGCAGAATGGGTAACGCCGCCAGCTTGATGTCGGCCATGCTGGGCCGCATGTCACGCACTCTGAGGTTGGTGTAGGCGGTATTGATGGGCGCGGTGTTGTTGACGCTCTTGAGGAACTCGGCAATGCCGAAAATGCCCAGCGACAACGCGACGAGAGCCACGCCGTCGGCCATGTCGATCATGCCGAACGTGAACCGCATGACGCCGGTGTTGATGTCGGTGCCGGCGATGCCCAGCAACAGACCCAGAATGGTCATGGCGACGCCTTTGAGCGGCGAACCTTTCGCCAGCGTCGAACCGGCAAGCAGACCCAGCAACATCAGCGAACAGATTTCCTGCGCCCCGAACTTGAAGGCGACCTCCGCCACGTAGGGCGCAAAAAAGATCATTTGCAGAATGCCGAAGGCGGCGCCGAAGGCGGCCCCCATCATGGTGATGCCAAGCGCCACGCCGCCCCGGCCCTGTTTGGTCATGGGATAACCGTCGAGGCAGGTCACGGCATGCGGCGGGTGGCACGGCAGGTTAAGCAAGATCGAACAGATCGCGCCGCCGTACTGCGCTCCGTAGAAAATTCCCGAAAGCATGAGAATGGCGGCGACCGGCTTCATGCCGAAAGTCAGCGGCAGCAGAATCGAAACCGCCGAAAGCACGCCCATGCCGGGCAGCACGCCCACCATGTTGCCGACCGTCACGCCGACGAAACACCACAACAAGTTCTCCGGCTGCAAGGCAACCGAGAAGCCATGCATGAGCCCTTCATAACCACCCACGGCTTACGCTCCCCCGTTGAGCTTCAAAGAAGCTACACAAAAATATAGAAAAAACGCCACAGCGTAAATGCTCGTGCCGATCACAGCATTTTTATTCTGCAAGTATTTTTCCGTGACTAATTGAAGGACCAACATTACGACACCCACGTAATGCAGAGCCAAGATGGTCGATAAGGCAGGAAGCCCAGCCAGTCCCCAATGGAAAAGGCTGGACAGGAGAAGTATCAATAAATGCGTCAGAAAATATATCGCGAGCGTGAAAACAACCGCAGCGGCTAAGTTGGCAAGCCCTTGAACGAGCGCTGACAAAGACCGGATTTTGCGATACATATTCCATACGAACAACCCGACAATCGTCCCCAACGCCAAAAGTGGAATGGGACCTTCCCGAGTTGCTGGAATTTGGACGTGGAGCAAGAATGAGAAGAGCAAGCTGCCTAACACAGTTATGCCTAGAGGAAGCAACAGACTCTCGGTAAACTTGGCGTCGCGGTCGCCCCAGCAAGCGACGAATACACTAAAAAACGACGCCGTGAGCAGACCAACGAACTCGGCGAAAAGCATGAACAGCAGCACGCTGCCGATGATGCATCCCCAGCCTCTCCAGTCGAAATTTTCCGCGAACCCGTGATGTTGGTCGTCGACCTTGGGAGCTGGCTCGAGTTTGCCGGTGAACGCGTTGAAGGCGATGATGACCCCCATGAAAGCCAGGAGAACGCCCAGCGCGGCGGGAAAATACCCTGGCCCCATCGCCGTCAGACTGCCAAGCTTGTAGGTGGCCCCAATTATCGCCGTGCCAGCGCCGAGGACGATGATAAGTCCTCCGGCGTAAAGGTCGCGTCGCTTTTCGCTCATCATGGATGTCGTCTTCCCGTCCCGTGCGCCAATGGGGTCTTGCGGCGACCCTTGTTGTTGATAAATCCTATAACCGGAAAATCGGCAGACGCCAAAAAATATCTGGCGGCCTCGCGACTTTTTTACCCGCGTACAAAAGACCACCTAATTTTCCCGCGATGGCGGATGGATGCTGCAATGCCGCATTGGCGCGTCACCGTTGGCGCCTCAAATCGGGCAGTGGCGCGCCTTGATGTTCACCTTGCCGGGCGAAAGCAGTCGCGCCGCGCCGCCGCTCTTGATATGGAGAGCGCTTCATCCGGAACTTCAGCGTGTCAGCAAACCCTACCGGTTCCAGCAAAATGGGCGACGTCGAGCAGCGCCGACGCTTGCTCGCGCGCTTTGTCGCGGCCGGATTTCGGCGCGAAGAACCGCCAATTTTGCAACCCGCATCGGTGTTTCTGGAGTTGTCGGGCGAGGACATTCGCGGTCGCATTTTCCTCACCATTGACCCCTCCGGCGCCGAGTTCTGCCTGCGACCGGAGTTCACCATCCCCATCTGTCGCGCCTATCTGGGCTCCGCCCAGGCCGGAAACCCGGCAGCCTATTCCTATCTCGGGCCGGTTTTTCGCTATCGCGAAGGCGCGCCCGCGCAGACCAATCAGGTGGGGGTCGAGAGTTTTGGCCGACCCGACAAGGAAGCGGCCGACGCTGAAATTCTTGCCTTGACCCTTGAGGCTTGCGGCGAGGCGGCCACGCATACCCAAACACGCTTTGGCGACGCCGGCCTGTTCAACGCGGTTATCGAAGCGCTGGAACTTGAGCCGGGATGGCTGCGGCGCATCCGCCGCGGGTTTATGCGTGGACAAGCGCTTGACGACATTTTGCGGCCGCCTGCCGCCGCGGCTGGCGACGAACACTCCGGCGTCCTGCAAGCGCTGGCGGGCGTTGATCGTACCGGGGCACGGGCGCTCGTCGAAAATCTGCTGTCCATCGCCGGCATCGCCTCGGTCGGCGGGCGCAGCGTCGGCGAGATCGCCGATCGCTTTCTGGAGCAGGCTTCGATGAAAGCCGACAGTAGCGCGCCGCTGGAGAAGCGCGACGTGCTGGCGCGCTTCCTCGACATCGCTGGCGATCCTGACAGCGCCTCGGCGCGGTTGCGTGCGCTGGCGCACGACGCCGGCCTTAAAATAACACCAGCGCTGGATGCGTTCGACGCCCGCACCGGCTTTATCGCGGCGCGTGGCGTCGACGTTTCCAAACTAAAATTCAGCGCCAGTTTCGGCCGCAACCTCGACTATTACACCGGCTTCGTTTTCGAAGCGCACGACATGGCTGCGCCTGCCGGTCCCCCCATTGCAGGCGGCGGCCGATATGATCGACTGCTGCGCGCGCTGGGCGCCAAGGAGGATGTGCCGGCCGTCGGCGCGGCCCTGTTCTGCGACCGACTGTCCGCATCGGGGAGCGCGGCGTGAGCGACAGCGACGGCAAACTCATTCTTGCAGTGCCTTCCAAAGGCCGTTTGCAGGAAAATGCGGCGAACTTTTTTGCCCGCGCCGGGCTCAATCTCGTGCAAGGACGCGGTGCGCGCGACTATCGCGGCGGACTGGCGGAATTGCCGGGGGTTGAGATCGCCTATCTGTCGGCGGGCGAAATCGTGCAGCAACTCGCTTCCGGCGCCGCGCACATGGGCGTCACCGGAGAGGATTTGGTGCGCGAGCAGACACCCCTTGCCGCAGAGCGCATGGAACTTCTGGCGCCGCTGGGGTTCGGCAACGCCAGCGTGATTGTTGCGGTGCCGCAAGCCTGGATCGACGTGCGAACCATGGGCGACCTTGAAGACGTCGCCGCAGCGTTTCACGCCCGGCGCGGCTCGCGGATGCGCGTGGCGACGAAATACATCAACCTCACCCGGGCCTTTTTCGCCGCGAAGGGCGTTACTGATTATCGCATCGTCGAAAGTCTTGGGGCGACCGAAGGCGCGCCGGCCGCTGGCGGGGCTGAACTCATTGTCGACATTACGACGACCGGAGCGACGCTTCGCGCCAACGCGCTGAAGGTGCTTGACGACGGCGTCATCCTGCGTTCGGAGGCCAATCTGGTCGCCTCGCTGAAGGCCGACTGGAACGACGCTGCAAGATCCCAGGCGCGCGCCATTCTGGGTCGCATTGCTGCGGAGGAAGACGCCCGCACATCGCGTCAGGTGCGGGCTTTCGCCAGCAACGCGGCAGAACTTGCGCGCAACGCCTCCAGCCTGTTTGAAGCGCGCGCGATTTTCGGAAGCCCTGCCTCCGGCCCGATGACACTGGTTTGCCCGCGCGACCGGGCGCCGGCGCTGGCCGACTGGTTGATCGGTCGCGGCTGCGAACATGTGGGCGTCGGGGCGCTCGAATACATCTTCAGCGCCAACAACGCCCTTTACGAAAAACTGATGCATCGCTTAGGTTGATCCTGCAATTTTCAGCAACCCTTGGTTGGTTAAAAAACCCTTTAATTGTCATAACGTTAGTCGATAATTTACGTAAATTTGCGATATTGCCGTCGTTGTACACGAGCGACCTCGGGGATTTTGGATCGATGCGAAACCTGATCGGGCGGTGGCTCGCGGCGGCGAATAACGGGATTTCGTGGCGGGCCGCTACAATTTCATTGGCAATTTTCACAATTGCTTTGGTCAGTCTCGAGTTGGTTGGAGCCGGCAAACAGTTACCGGATTCAATGGCCAGACTGCTGGCGACAGTTCTGCTCGCGGCGGCGGCTGGCGCCGCCACGTATTGGCGGCTTGCGCCGAGACCCGAATCCATCCGTCAGCAACACATCAAGGAGACGGTCGCGATGTTTGACGCGACCCTCGACAACATGCCGCAAGGCGTTGCGCTCTACGATGAGCAACAGCGCATTCGCCTCGCCAACCGACGTTACGCCGAGATGTACGGTCTCACCGCCAACGACATCCGGCCGGGAATGTCGATGAAGGAAATCCTGCAGAAGCGCGTCGAGCGGGGCGTCTATATTGGGCAGGACCCCGGCAACTATGTCGACGGGCGCGTCAGCGCCATGGCGACGCCGTCGGTCGAACATGGGATTGAGCGTTTCGCCGACGGTCGCGTCATCGAAAAATCGCGCAAGCCGATGCCCAGCGGCGGCTGGCTCAGTGTGCACGAGGATATAACCGCCCGGCAACAGGCCGACGATCGCATCACCTATCTGGCGCATCACGACGCCCTGACGGGCCTCGTCAACCGCACCATGCTGGCGGAAAGACTGGAAGCCGCCTATGCGCAGACCCGACGCAGCGGCGCGACGTTTTCGATCCTGCTGCTTGACCTCGACGATTTCAAACTCATCAACGATACGCTTGGCCACCCGATCGGCGACCGTCTGTTGCAGATTGTCGCCGAAAGATTGCTTTCCACGGTGCGCGACGCCGACACGGTGGCTCGTATCGGGGGCGATGAGTTTGCAGTTCTGCAGCCTGCCGAAGCGGACGTGAAGTCGAGCGCCGGCGCCCTCGCGGAGCGGCTGATGGAAGTCATCAGCGCGCCCTACACATTCGATGGCCTTTCCCTGACCATCTCGCTCAGCATCGGCATCGCGGTGGCGCCCTCCGACGGCGTTGACGCTTCGATGTTGCAGAAAAACGCCGATCTCGCGCTTTACCAGGCGAAAGCCAGCGGTCGGCATTGCGTGCGCTTCTTCGATCCGGAAATGGATGAGGCGGTTCGCGCCGAGCGCACGGTGGAAACCGCCTTGCGCCTGGCCCAGGCCAACGGCGAATTCGAGATGCATTATCAGGCCGTGGTGGGCGTCAATTCCGGCGCTATCATTGGCATGGAAGCGCTGTTGCGATGGCGTCACCCGACACTGGGGATGGTGCCGCCGGACCGGTTTATCCGGATTGCCGAAAAAACCGGGCTCATCCATTCGATCGGCAGGTGGGTGCTTATGACCGCCTGTCACGAAGCGGCGGCGTGGCCGGAGAACATCCGCGTCGCGGTCAATTTGTCGCCAGCGCAATTCAAGGGCGGCGACCTGATTGCAACTGTGCGCGAAGCGCTGCAAAGCTCCGGCCTGAAGCCGTCGCGGTTGACCCTGGAGATCACCGAGACAACCCTGCTGGAGCGCTCCGACTGCAATCTCGAAATACTTCAGCAATTGCGCGAGATCGGCGTCGCCATCGCCCTTGACGACTTTGGCACCGGCTATTCCTCGCTCTCCTATCTGAAAACAATTCCGTTCGATGTCATCAAAATCGACCGTAGCTTCGTCGTGGAAATGGAAACCAATGCGCGCAGCGCGCATATTGTCGCCGGCATCGTCGCGCTGTCGCGCAGCCTGGAATTCATCACTGTCGCTGAGGGCGTTGAGACGCAAGCGCAGCTCGATATCGTTCGCGCTGTTGGCTGCACTGCCGTCCAGGGTTATTTTTTCGCGCGGCCAAAGCCGGCGCGGGAACTGGTTTTTGATTTGCCGCTGCGCGCCGCGAACGCCGCCTGATCAGACCGGTTTGACCACCGCGAAAACCAGAATTGCGAAAACCAGCAGCACCGAAATCTCGTTGAACACGCGGAAATAAAACGGCGTTCCCGAAAGCGTCCCGTCCCGCATCTGCATCGCCATGCGGCCGCAGAGCGCGTGGTAGGCGACGAGCAACAGAACGAAAACCAGCTTCCAGTGCAGCCAGGCTCCATCAACGCCGTAACCGAACCACAGCACGGCGCCGAAACCAATGGCGAAAAGCGCCAGGATCGAGGCGAAGCGAAACAGCCGCCAGCCCATGCCGGCCAGCCGCGCAACCGGCTCGCCAACGGCTTTGGCCTCAGCGTAATTTACGAAGATGCGCGGCAAGTAAAAAACGCCCGCAAGCCATCCCATGACGCTGAGTATGTGAAGGGTCTTGATCCAGAGCACGCCGGTCTCCTGTATTCCGGCGTTGTAGCGCGCGTTGCGCCGAAAGGCGATTGCATGCGGCGGAAAAAGCGGCTTAGTGCGGATCGAGATTTATCTCCGGAGCCTGTGAATGTCCGCCACCATTATCGATTCCGCCATTCTCGGCGATATTTTTTCCGCTGCGGATATGCGTGAGGTTTTTTCGGACCGTCAGCGCACGCAATTCTATCTCGACGTGGAAGCGGCGCTGGCGCGCACGCAAGCCCGCCTCGGCGTCATTCCGCAGGAAGCCTGCGACGAAATCCTGCGCCATTGCAGCGTCGACAAAATCGACATCACCAAATTGAAAACGCAAACCGCGCGCATTGGATATCCAATCCTAGGCGTCGTGCAGCAACTTGTTGGGTTGTGCCGCGACGGCCTTGGCGAATGGTGCCACTGGGGCGCGACGACGCAGGACATCACGGACACCGCGACAATCATGCAAATCCGCGTCGGACTCGACCTCGTCGAGCGCGATTTGCTGGCCATAGCCAGGTCGCTTTCGAACCTGGCGCGGCAATACCGCGACACGCCGATGGCGGCGCGCAGCAATTTGCAACAAGCGGTGCCGATCACGTTTGGCTACAAGGCCGCCGTGTTGCTGGCCGCCTTCCAGCGGCATCTGCAACGTCTGCGCCAGTTGCGGCCGCGCGTTCTGGCTGGCGAATTCGGCGGCGCAGCGGGCAACCTGTCGTCGCTTGGCGACATGGGCCTCAAGGTGCAAGCGGCGCTGTGCGGGGAACTTGGCCTCGCGCAACCCGAGATCGCCTGGCACACGGTTCGCGACCGCATCGCGGAGACCGGTTGTTTCCTGGGACTGGTAACCGGCACCCTCGGCAAGATCGCGATGGACGTGAAACTGATGATGCAGACGGAAGTCGAGGAAGTGTTCGAGCCGTTTCATGAGGGACGCGGCTCCTCGTCGACCATGCCGCAGAAGCGCAATCCGATTTCGTCCGCCTACATCCACGGCTGCGCGGCCGTGGTGCGCCAGCATGTCGCGGCGCTGCTCGACGCCAACATTGCCGATCACGAACGCTCTACCGGGCCGTGGCAAATCGAGTGGATCGCGTTGCCGGAAATCTTCTGCCTCACGTCGGGCGCGCTGGCGCAGACAAAAGCCTTGGTTGCCGGTTTGCAGGTGAACCCGGAGGGAATGCGGCGCAACCTCGACCTCACCGGTGGCCTCGTCGTGTCAGAGGCGGTGATGATGGGTCTGGGGCCTTCGCTCGGCCGCCAGCGGGCGCACGATGTCGTCTACGACATTTGCCGGCAGGTCATCGCAACGAAGCGTCCCTTCCTCGATCTGCTGGCTGAAAATCCTGAGATCGCCGCGCACATGACGCGCGACCAACTGGCGCCGCTGGTGGACCCCGCCAACTACCTTGGCCAGTGCGGCGAAATGGTGGACCGGGTTCTGGCAGGCAACGCGGCTTTGGGGATTTAACGCCGGCCAGGGCGCGCAAAGTTCTGCAACTCCAGCGCACCACGATTCAGCCTGTCGAGGCTGCCGCGCGGTATCTGCGCAACAGTTCGATGCCGGCGTCCGTCACGCGCACTATCGTTTCGCCATTGGCGCGTTGGCGCCGCACGAGGCCGCGATCCACCGCGTCCTCCCACACAGTCAAACGCGGGCAGGACGTGCGCCACGCATCGAGTGTCTGCGTGTAGCTGCGCGGTTCCCGCACCAGCCATTCCATCATATCGAGGATGAGCGGCTCCAGTTGCGACGCCATGATCCCGCCTTTGCGTTTCAGTCGAAGCTGACGTTGTAGGTTTTGCCGAGATAGTCGCGCACCCATTGGCGCGCCGCTGGCGTGATGCTTATCGCCTGGCGATACAGCGCTTCACCGGCGGCGTCCGTCACCTGATCGTATTCGCCGATCATCTCATCCTTGTGAGCGATGTAGTCGGCGTCGCGCACCATCTGTCGCAACACGTTGCGATACGCTTCGAGGATGTCGTCCGGCGTGCCTTTCGGCAGCAGCAGAAGTTTCTGTGCCGGGAAACCAGCGATCAGGAACGAGTAAAACGCCTCCCACTCGACGCCACCGGGCGGCCTACCGTTGACGGTTTCGAAGGCCTCGCCGATGTGCGGCAGCTCCGGAAAATTGGGATCACGGACCAGTTGGCCGCGGTCGTCGAGGGCGCCGAAGGAGAACAGCGGCACGGCCTCGCCTCTTTTGACCAGCGGCAAGGACGAACGAAGGTAGGCGGTCGTGGTCTGGTAATCGATGTCGAATTCGCCACGCTCGAAGCCGAGGCGCCCCTCGCCCCTGCTGGGGAAACCGAAGACGTGTTGAACGTCGAGACCGAGCAGCCGAAAGGCCAGCATCGGCGCAAGGTCGAGCGAGGCCGGCCCCTGACTGGCGTAGTGCAGGCTCTTGCCTTTAAGCTTGCCGAGTTCAGCGACAGAAGACACACCATGTTTCGCGCTGAGGTAGGCGACGCCGCCGGTCGGCGAAGCCATCACGAAGCGGAAATCGCGATAGTCGTACTTTACCTGCTTGACGCCCAGCAAATAGGGAAACTGTGTCGATCCTGACGTGACAAGCACCGTCAGGCCATCGGGTTTGGCGGTGGCGGCGAAAACGTTGGCGCCGCTGATAGATCCGCCGCCCGGCACGTTACGCACGACGTTGGCCGGATTGCCCGGCAGGAATTTTGTCAGGAACGGCGCGTTAAAGCGACCCCACAAATCGGTGCCGCCGCCAATGCCATAAGGAATGAAAACCGTGACGCTCTGGCCAGCAAAATTGGCGGCGTGCGCGGCGCGTGGCGCGAGGCACGTCGAGGCCATTGCAGCCGTCGCTGAATGAAGGAATTGACGGCGTTGCATGTGGATCCCCCTTACCGTTGCGGTTCCTCGTTACGCGGTCAACTCGTCGCCGGTTCGCTTGGCGCCTTGATTGGCTCAACGCTGAAGACCCCATCGCCATGCGGGCGCAGTTCGAGCTTGCGTTGGTGCAGCGCTCCAAGCGTTGACCTGTGACCGATCGAGACAATCGTCGTCGTCGGCAGTTTCGCGGCCAGCGTTGCGTAAAGCGCCGCCTCTCCGGGCTCGTCGAGCGAAGCTGTGGATTCGTCGAGAAACAGCCAATCGGGCTTGGTCAACAAGGCGCGCGCCAAGGACAGGCGTTGTTGCTCGCCGCCCGACAATCGTTGCTGCCAGTTATCGTCTTCATCAAGACGGTCGATGAGGTCGTGCAGGTTGGCCGCTTGCAAGGCGTCGCGCAGGGCGGCGTCGTCGAACTCGCTGGCGTCGCGCGGGTAAGCCACGGCTTGCCGCAGGGAGCCGATGGGGATGTAGGGTTTCTGCGGCAGTAACATGATGGAGGCCGCCTGCGGCGTCTCAATAGCGCCGGAACCGAATGGCCAAAGCCCCGCGATGGCGCGGAAAAGCGTCGATTTGCCGGAGCCCGACGGGCCGCTCAGCAACACCGATTGATGCGGCTGTAGCACGAAGGCGGCTGCGTCAATGATTTTGCGGCCATTTGGCAACGCCAGCGACAACCCCTGGACATGCACAGCGCCGTCAGGCGAGGCGCGCGGCGCAATCGGCGGCGACGCCTCGAGCGTCTGGGCGCGGTCAATGGCGGCGTCAAAACCGTTCAGGCGATCCAGCACCGCCTTGAATTCGGCCAGCGCGCCGTAGTTGCTGACAAAGAATTTGAGCGAGCTGTCGACATTGCCAAAGGCCTGCGCCGTCTGGTTGAGCACGCCAAACTGAATCTTGCCAATAAAGTAAAACGGCGCCGCCACGATGAACGGGATGAAGCCGCCAATCTGGTTGTAAAAATTGATAAAGGCATTGATCTTTTTACGAACGTTGGTGACCTCGATGAAGTTGTCGAAGATGCGGCGGAAATGGCGCATGGCGCGCTCGCGTTCGGTCGTCTCGCCCTTCAGCAACGCCACCTGCTCGGAATATTCACGAACCCGCGCCAGCGAAAAACGGAAATCGGCTTCGTATCGCTGATGCATGAATTGCAGGCGCGGCAGGGTGTGGCCAATGGCGTGCGTGAGCACGGTGCCGAGCACCGCGTAGAGCAACGCCGCCCAGAAAAGCATGCCGGGAACAGCAATATTGTAACCCGGCAATGTGAAATCCGCCGACAGGGTCCACAGGATGATGGAAAAAGAAACCAGCGACGACATGGTGGCGATGAGTTGAATGGTGAAGGTGTAGACGCCGTAGCCGCTCAAAACGCCGCCGCCGAAGCCGCCACC
>JAYTTW010000307.1:0-3737 GCA_043744855.1 Hyphomicrobiales bacterium | reverse complement strand
GACCTGCCGGCCCGGATGGCGCAGGCCCATCTCGTCATCGCCCGCGCCGGTGCCTCCACCGTGTCGGAGCTGGCAGTAATCGGCCGCCCCGCCATCCTCGTGCCCTTCCCCTTCGCGCTCGACAATGACCAGGCGGCCAATGCGGCAGTTTTGGCAGAAACCGGCGCCGTCACCGTCATCAAACAGGCGGATTTCACGCCGCAGTGGTTGGCGGATGCCCTGACAAAGGCGCTGGCTGACACGGCTGGCCTCGTCAAAGCCGCGCTTGCGGCAAAGGCCGCTGGTGTGCAAGACGCAGCTGAACGGCTGGCTGACCTCGTTTTGCAGGTGGCGGGCCGGCAAAACTAGCTTTCTGGAGACATTGTTCATGAATCTGCCGCGCGATCTCGGCCCCATCCATTTCATCGGCATCGGCGGCATCGGCATGTCCGGTATTGCTGAAGTGCTGGTCAATCGTGGCTATCGCGTGCAGGGGTCGGACGCGTTCGACAGCGCCAACGTCAAGCGCCTGCGTGACAAGGGCGTGATCGTGCACATCGGCCATGTAGCGTCGAATGTTGGCGATGCGGCGGTTGTCGTCGTCTCCACCGCCATCCGCCGCGACAATCCCGAGTTGACCGCCGCCCGTGAGCGCCGGGTGCCAGTGGTGCGCCGCGCCGAAATGCTGGCCGAGCTGATGCGCTCCAAGCGCTGCGTGGCCATTGCCGGTACACATGGCAAGACAACGACGACGTCGCTGGTGGCCACGCTGCTCGATGCCGGCGGGTTTGACCCCACCGTGGTCAATGGCGGCATTATCAACGCCTATGGCACCAACGCGCGGCTGGGCGCGGGCGATTGGATGGTGGTGGAGGCGGACGAAAGCGATGGTACGTTCTTAAAACTGCCTGCTGACGTTGCAGTAATCACCAATATCGACCCCGAACACCTCGATCATTTCAAAACCTTCGACGCTATCAAGTCGGCTTTCATGGCTTTGGTTGAGAACCTGCCCTTCTATGGTTTTGCCGTCATGTGCATCGACCATCCCACGGTTCAGGAGCTGGTCGGCAAGATCGAGGACCGCCGCGTCATCACCTATGGTGAGAATATGCAGGCTGACGTGCGCATTGTCGACATTGACCTTTCCGGCGGGCGGTCGAAATTCAGCGTCCTTATCCGCAGCCGCAAGGACCGGCATGCGGTGCGCATCGACGATCTGGTGTTGCCAATGCCCGGCCACCACAATGCCCTCAATGCCACTGCGGCGGTGGCGGTGGCGCATGAACTGGGCATGCCCGCTGACGCCATCCGCAAGGCGCTGGCCGGGTTTGGCGGCGTCAAGAGGCGCTTTACCCGTACCGGCGACTGGCAGGGCGTCGAGATTTTTGACGATTATGGCCATCATCCCGTGGAAATCGCCGCCGTGCTGAAGGCGGCGCGCGCTTCGACCAAAGACAAGGTCATCGCCATCGTGCAGCCACACCGCTATACGCGGTTGCAATCCTTGTTTGAGCAATTTGCCACCTGCATGAATGATGCCGACGTCGTCTACATTGCTGATGTCTATTCGGCAGGTGAAGCGCCGATCCCCGGCATAGACAAGGACACGCTGGTTGCCGCAATCAAGGCGCACGGCCACCGCCATGTCGTTGCACTGGAGGCGCCGGATCGGCTAGCCGGCCACATCCGCAGCCGGGCAAAATCCGGCGATTACGTCGTGTTTCTGGGCGCTGGCAACATCTCGCAATGGGCCTATGCCTTGCCGGGCGAACTGGCGGCGGGGGACGCGGCGTGAATTTTCCTGATATTGTGCCGCAGCTGGCGGGCCTTATGCCCAAGCTACGCGGGCGCATGAGTGCCAATTTTCGGCTGGCTGACATCACCTGGTTCCGCGTCGGTGGCCCGGCACAGGTGCTGTTCTCCCCTGCCGACGAAGAGGATTTGGCCTATTTTCTGTCGCTTCTGCCGCGCCAAATCCATATCTACCCGCTGGGCCTAGGTTCAAACATGCTGATCCGCGACGGCGGCATGCCGGGCGTGGTGCTGCGGCTGGGAGGACGGGCGTTTGGCGAAGTGGTGGTTGAGCCGGGCGCGCGCTTGCGGGCAGGGGCCGCTGTGCCGGACATGAGACTGGCCAAAGCTGCGGCGGAAGCGGGCATTGACGGCCTTGCCTTCTATCGCGGCATTCCGGGCGCGCTAGGCGGCGCCTTGCGCATGAACGCCGGTGCCCACAAAGGCGAGACGACGGATGTGCTGGTGGAAGCACGCGCTTTTGACCGCAATGGCAACCTGCGCGTGCTGCGCCACGCCGATTTCGGCTTTTCCTACCGCCACAGCGCCGCGCCGCTCGATCTCGTGTTCACTAGCGCACTTTTTCAGGGCCGCGACGGCGACCCAGCGGCGATAGCAGTGCAGATGGATGAGATCACGGCAAAGCGCGAAGCCTCGCAACCGATCCGCGAGAAAACCGGCGGTTCGACCTTCAAAAACCCGCCCGGCCTCAGCGCCTGGAAAGTCATTGACGCGGCGGGCTGCCGCGGGCTCGCGGTCGGCGACGCGCAAGTCTCGAAAATGCATTGCAATTTCCTCATCAACCGGGGGGCGGCGACCGCGGCTGATCTCGAGACGCTGGGCGAAGAGGTAAGGCGGCGCGTGCGGGCGCATTCGGGGGTGGAGTTGGATTGGGAGATTAAGCGGGTGGGGGTTAGGGTTGATGAAGGCGGCGACCCCATCGTCGACTTTGCGAAAGGGCGAGCATAGGAAGACGACGAAGCTTTCAGGAATTTATGAGCATGGCCGTTTCGAACACACTCTATTATGGCGACAATCTCGCCATCCTGCGCGAGCATGTCGCGGATGCGAGCGTCGATCTCGTCTATCTTGATCCGCCGTTCAACTCGAACGCCACCTACAATGTGCTTTTCCGAGCGCCCGAGGGGCATCAGTCGCCGGCGCAGATCGAGGCTTTCGACGATACGTGGCACTGGGGACCGACGGCGGAACAGGCCTTCGATGACGTGATGCAGTCGGGCAATTCGGACGCGGCGGAAATGCTGCGGGCGATGCGCGTCTTCCTGCGCGAGAACGACATGATGGCCTATCTGGCGATGATGGCGGTGCGGCTGATCGAATTGCACCGCGTGCTGAAGCCGACGGGGTCACTCTATCTGCACTGCGACCCGACGGCGAGCCATTATTTGAAGATTTTGCTGGATGCGGTGTTTGGGAAGGAGAATTTCCTCAGCGAAATTATTTGGAAGCGGACCTCAAGCCATTCAAGCTCTAAACGATGGGGGCCAGTGCACGATACGATCCTCGCTTTCGCAAAATCGGACCGGTTTACGTGGAACCGCGTCGCTCAGGACTATGACCAGTCATATGTAGATCGCTTTTACCGGTTTTTAGATGAGAAAGGGCGCTATAGGCTAGGCGACCTAACTGGTGCGGGAACGCGAAAAGGAGATTCTGGCAAGCCATGGCGTGCGGTAGACCCGTCGAATGTTGGACGCCACTGGGCCGTGCCCGTCAATGCGCTCAAACGAGCAGGACTCAACGGCGAACTTGAAAAAATGACCACGCAGAAGAAACTGGATTTTCTTGACGCTCAAGGCTTGATCAAGTGGCCATCAAAAGGCGCTGTTCCTCAATTCAAGCGCTATTTCGATGAAGTTCGCGGCGTAGCTGTGCAAGACATAGTCACTGATATCGGCCCAATCTCCACACAGGCGAAAGAACGCCTCGGCTACCCCACCCAA
>JAYTTW010000306.1:0-45712 GCA_043744855.1 Hyphomicrobiales bacterium | reverse complement strand
AAGGCAAGGCTCATGGCGGCGCTCCGAATCAAACCGCCACACTGAATCACGCAAAACACAATCCGTTAATCGCCGTTAACTTAAGTTCGTGGCCCTGAGAATCGGGCTGGCCCGATTGACTTTGCCGGGCTGCCCCACTTATAAGCCGGCACGATTTCGGCTTGGTTTCGACTGGGCCGGCGTCGGCTTTTCGCTTGTCGTGTCGTCGGATCTGCTTGTGGTCTGGTCTGACGGGGCATGCGGGCCTGCCGGCGTTTCAGAAACAAAACCCTTGATCGACGCCCATGCTTTCGCGAGCCTGTTCGCGAGCCCTAAGCGTCTGATTGCGACCGGAGTACTCGCCGTGAAGCGGACCTTTCAACCCAGCAAGATCGTGCGCAAGCGCCGTCACGGTTTCCGCTCGCGGATGGCGACCCCTGGCGGCCGCAAGGTGGTCGCAGCGCGTCGCGCGCGCGGTCGCAAGCGGCTCTCGGCCTAGCGGCGGCGTCGCCTTCTCCCACACGAGGGGCAGCGGCCCGATGACCGCGAACGGCATGTCGCGAACCGTGAACGGCACGTCGGGAACCGTGAACGGCATGTCGGGGACCGCGAACGGCATGTCGGGCGAGCCTCCCCAGACCTTGCCCGTGGTTATCCCCAAATTTTTGCAGACCGGCCCTGCGCGGCTCAAGCGTCGGGCCGATTTTGTCGCGGCGAGCCAAGGCGCGCGCCTGCATTCGGCCCACTTTGTCCTGCAGGCTGCGCCGCGATTCCTGCTGGCTTCGCAGGCCCTGACCGGCGCCCGTGTCGGGCTGACGGTAACCAAGAAGACAGGCGGCGCCGTTGAACGCAACCGCATCCGCCGTCGCCTGCGCGAGGCGTTGCGAAAACAATCAAATCTCGGTTGTCGTCCGGATCATGACTACGTGATTGTGGCGCGTCGAGGCATGCTCGGCGTTGATTTCCTGCGACTGCGCGAACAACTTTCGCAGGCGTTTCATAAAATTCATGCGGCAAAGCCGGGCCGGCGCACCGGCAAAGCATTCGACAGCACGACAGGGTGAGGCGCTGGCGCCAATCCCCACCTCGAGAACAGGCATTTCGCAGACATGCGTGAAGACCAAAAGAACTTGTTTCTGGCCATGGGCCTTTCGCTGCTCGTCATTCTGGGCTGGCAGTATTTTTATGCGGCGCCGAAAATGGATCGGGCGCGCGACACTGTAGCGCAAGTGCAGAATACGCAGACGCCAACCGCACCGGCTGGCGCCACACCTGCTGCCGGCGTTGCCACCCCCGAGCCATCGAGCGCGGCAAGCGCCCCCGGCATCGCCCCCGCTGCGGTCGCTGCGCCGGCCGTCAGCCGTGCAGCCAGCCTGGCGGCAAGCCCGCGTGTGAAAATTGATACGCCCAGCCTGATGGGGTCTATCTCGCTCAAGGGCGGCCGGATCGATGATGTCGCGCTGAAGGCGTACCGGGAGACCGTCGATCCCGGCAGTCCCAACGTTGTCCTGCTTTCGCCAGCCGGCGCACCGGAGCCCTATTATGCCGACACAGGTTTTGTCGGGCAGCCCGGCAGCGCAACTGTGACGCCCAACGGCGATACCGTGTGGACCGCCGACGTAGCCTCTCTCACCGATAAAAAACCGTTGACGCTGACCTGGGACAACGGCGGCGGGCTGAGCTTCCGCCGCGTCATCGCCGTTGACGACCATTACATGTTCAGTATCACCGACAGCGTCCTCAACACCAGCGCCCAACCGGTGACGCTGTTTCCCTACGCACTCGTGTCACGGCGCGGCAAGCCACCGCTCGCCGGCTACGCTGTGCTGCATGAGGGCTTCGTCGGCGTTGTCGGGGATTCGCGCGTGCAGGAATATGGCTACGACGCCATCGAGAAGGAAACCAGGTCGACGCGGCTTTATGACGGGGTGGCGGGCTGGCTCGGCATCACCGACAAGTACTGGGCGACGGCGGTCATTCCCGACCAGAGCAAACATTATCAGGGGCGCTTTTCGGCGACCGGCGCGACCGTGACAAAAAACTATCAGGCTGACGTTCTCGGCGATGCTGTGACGGTGGCGCCCGGCGCCGACACGTCCGCCAGCGCCAAAATTTTCGCTGGCGCCAAAGAGACGAAAATCATCGACGCTTACCAGACCACGCAGGGCATCAAGAATTTCGACCTGATGATCGACTGGGGCTGGTTTTATTTTATCACCAAGCCGCTGTTCTGGCTGATCGACTGGATCTATCGCTTCGTCGGTAATTTCGGCGTCGCGATTCTCGCCGTGACGGTGCTCGTCAAGGCGGCGTTTTACCCGCTCGCCAACCGCAGTTATCTCTCAATGGCGAAAATGAAAGCGGTGCAGCCGCAGATGGAGGCGATCAAGGCGCGCTACCCCGAGGACAAGCAAAAGCAGCAACAGGAGTTCATGGAGCTTTATAAGCGCGAGGGGGTCAACCCGGTCGCTGGGTGTCTGCCGATTGCGCTGCAAATTCCCGTTTTCTTTGCACTCTACAAGGTGATTTTCATCACCATCGAAATGCGTCATGCGCCGTTCTTCGGCTGGATCAAGGATTTGTCGGCGCCAGATCCGACCAACGTTTTCAACCTTTTCGGGCTGATCCCGTTTGACCCGACGACGTTGCCTGTGCTCGGGCCGTTCCTGCATTTGGGTGTCTGGCCCCTGGTCATGGGCGTCTCGATGTTCGTTCAGATGAAAATGAACCCCGAACCGACCGACCCGGTGCAGAAACAAATGTTCTCCTACATGCCGATCCTGTTTACTTTCATGCTCGGTTCGTTTCCGGCGGGGCTCGTCATTTATTGGACATGGAACAACACGTTGTCGGTGACGCAGCAGGGACTGATCATGAAGAAAGCCGGCGTGAAAATCGAACTGTTCGATAATTTGCGCAAGATGTTCAGCGCGCGCGCCACGGCCAAGTAAGCGAGCGAACGCGCCATGAACGAGGAAGCGCTCGATTTTGTCGAGGCAGGCCGCAAGCTGTTTGCCGGCCCGTGTGATTTCATCTGGGGAGCCGCAGACATCAACGGCCTGCCGCCGATGGGGCCGCCGGAGATCGCCTTCGCCGGACGCTCCAACGTCGGCAAGTCCTCGCTGATCAATGCGCTGACCGGACGCAAGACCCTGGCCCGCACCTCGCAAACCCCGGGCCGCACGCAACAGCTCAACTTTTTCAACCTTGGCGATCGCCTGCGTCTCGTCGATATGCCGGGCTATGGTTATGCCGCCGTGGGACGCCAGCGCGTCGGCGAATGGACGGAGCTGGCGCACGCGTATCTGCGCGGTCGTGCGTCGCTGCTGCGGGTTTTCCTGCTGGTCGACGGACGCCACGGACTGAAGGATGTCGATCACGCCACCATGAAGCAGTTCAGCCAGTCAGCGGTGTCGTTCCAGGTCGTGTTGACCAAAATGGACGCGGTGAAAGCCGCTGACCGCCAACAGCGTGTCGAAGCGACGCTCGCCGCGTTGAAGCGAAACCCCGCGGCGTTTCCGCAGGTGGCGTTCACCTCGTCGGACAACGGCGAGGGCGTTGCGGAGTTGCGCGGCGCCGTGATGCGATTGCTGGCGGAACGCGCCGCGTAAAATGCTGCGTAACGTGGTGCGTAACAGGGTGCGATGCCGGCGCGACCGGCGCGTTGTGCTGGCGCCCGGAAGCACGTAGAAGCCTCGCAACCCAGCATCGGACGAGTGCGATGACCGAATCTCCAAAGGCAAGCCCCCAGCATCAGGCCGAAATCCTCATGCAGGCCTTGCCGCATATGCTGCGCTACGATGAGGCCATCGTCGTGGTGAAATACGGCGGCCACGCCATGGGCGACGAAAGCGTCGCCAAGCGTTTCGCACGCGACATGGTTTTGCTGGAGCAATCCGGCGTTAATCCTGTCGTCGTGCACGGCGGCGGACCGCAGATCGGCGCCATGCTGACAAAGCTCGGCATCAAATCAGAGTTCGCGTCAGGACTGCGGGTTACCGACAAGGCGACAGTTGAGATCGTCGAAATGGTTCTCGCCGGCTCCATCAACAAGCAGATTGTCGGCTTCATCAACAACGAGGGCGGGCGCGCCATCGGGCTGTGCGGCAAGGACGGCAATATGGTGTTGGCCTCGAAAATCACGCACATCGTTGATCCCCATTCAAACATCGAAACGATGCTTGATCTCGGTTTCGTTGGCGAACCCGTCAAAGTCGACACGATGGTTCTCGAACAGGTGCTCGGACGCGAACTTATTCCCGTTCTGGCGCCCGTATGTCAGGGCGCGGATGGCGAAACCTACAATGTCAACGCCGACACTTTCGCGGGCGCCATTGCTGGCGCGCTGCATGCCAAGCGCCTGCTGTTTCTAACCGATGTGCCAGGCGTGCTCGACAAGAACAAGCAACTCCTCAAACAGTTGAGCGTCGCCCAAATTCGCGCACTGATCGCTGATGGCACGATTACCGGCGGGATGATTCCAAAAGTTGAAACCTGCATTTACGCCATAGAACAAGGCGTCGAAGGCGTTGTCATCCTCGACGGACAGCAGCCGCACGCGGTGCTCATTGAACTGTTGACAGACGGTGGCGCCGGCACGCTGATTACGCGTTAGAGCGCGATGACGCTTCTTCGAAAACGTCGTCGCACTCCAGGTTTTTGATTGAGCATGATCTTTTCCGAAAACCGGCGTCCACTTTTCGGGATCATGCTCCAACGTTGTTTTGGGCGGCCAAACGATTGAAGGAACGATGACGATCGTCTGGCCCGCCGACGCTCCTGAGGTTGCACTCGCGGCGCGCGCCCGCATGCATTTCGCCGACGTCGACGTGTGGGTGTTCGATCTCGACAACACTCTCTACCCCAGCGACAGCGATTTGTGGCCAAAGATCGACGCGCGCATCACGCTGTTCCTCGCGCAGTTGTTCGGCCTTGACGGCATGTCGTCGCGCGCGCTGCAAAAATACTATTACCAGCGGTATGGCACGACCCTGCGCGGGTTGATGATGGAGCACGAAATCAGCGCGCCGGAGTTCCTGGCTTTCGTGCATGACATTGATCGTTCCGGCCTCAAGCCAAATGCAACGCTGGCCAGCGCCATCGCAGCGCTGCCGGGGCGCAAGCTCATTCTCACCAATGGCTCACGCGAGCATGCGTTGCAGACGGCGCAAAAGCTCGGCATCGACACAATGTTCGAAGACATTTTCGACATCGTCGCCGCTGACCTGTTGCCGAAACCGGCGGCGGAAACCTACGAGAGGTTTTTCGCAAAACACGGCGTCGAACCGCGCCGCGCCGCGATGTTCGAGGACATTGCGCACAACCTCGCGGCGCCGCACGCGCGCGGCATGCGTTGCACCCTGGTAGCGCCGAAAGCCGGGCAGATCGATCACCGCGAAGCTTGGGAAATCATGCGCGAAACGCCGCCGCACGTCGATTACGTCACCGACGATCTCGCCGCCTTCCTTCGCCTGGTTACTCCGCTGCAGCCATGAGCGCGCGCGTGCCCGGCAGGTCGTATCTCTGCGGGTAACCTCGTTGACGAAGTTAATTCCTGACCAAAAACCGATAGCAAATTTCAACCCCTGCAACTACAGGGCGGTTTTTACCGCTCAATATTCCGTTACGTTAACAAATACATAGGCAATTGATTAATAAATATTCGCTAGCTTGTGGGGAATACATCGCTGTTGTTACCAGGTGATCGGAAGCCCTGTCATGTCCGTGATTGTGATCGTCGATGACCGTGTGACGAACCGTCATATATTTTCCAAGCTGGCGTTGACGATCGAAGAAGACGTTCAGGTTCATGATTTCGGCGAACCGCTCGAGGCGATCGCCTGGCTCGAATTGAACACGCCCGATCTGATCATAACCGACTACAAGATGCCCGGATTGAATGGCGCGGAATTTGTACGTCGGCTTCGCGAAATCCCCAAAGCGGTCGATGTTCCGGTCGTTGTGATCACCGTGCATGACGAGCGCAGCTTTCGCCTGCGGGCGCTCGAGGCGGGGGCAACGGACTTTCTGCGCTCTCCGGTCGATCATCATGAGTTCATCACGCGGGCCCGCAATCTACTCAAAATGCGCCGCCAACAATTGTTGCTGGAAACCCGGGCCACCTCGCTCGAGCGCGAGCTTGCCGATAGCGAGCGCCTCAAGGCGTACGCGCTGCGGGATTCGCGCGAACGTCTGGCGCAGGTAATCGACACCCTTCCGGTGCACATATGCGCGACCGGCGTCGACGGGCGCTTGCTTTTCGTTAATCGCCAGCAGGCGGACTACGCCAGCATGGATGCGCACGCCGTCTCGGCTTTTTCCCTCACCGACCTGGTCGGCGTGGAAACCGGGGCGCGCTATTCTGCGCTTGACCGACTGGTGATCGAGCAAGGTAAACCGCTCGCGCCGTTCGAGGAAAAAATTGCTGACGCAAGCGGTGCGCCGCGAATATTCCTGATCACCAAATCACCTTTGAGGAACGCCGCCAATGAAATTGACGGTGTGCTGACGAGTTCGCAAGACATCACCGAACAGAAAAGAACCGAAGCCGAACTGCAACACCTTGCGCACCACGACCCACTTTCCGGGCTGCCCAATCGCATACTCCTGCTTAAACGCATCCGCGGGCACCTGGTTCGCGCCAGACGCGGTCATCACTCCTTTGCGTTGCACATGATCGATCTCGACGGATTCAAGGCGATCAACGATACGATCGGACACTCAGGCGGCGACCGCTTCCTCAAAATGCTCGGCTCGCGCCTGAAGGAGGCCATCCGGGAACACGACACTCTGGCGCGCATTGGCGGCGACGAGTTCGCAATCCTGCAGACGCGCGTCACCAATGGAGACGACGCCGTGGAAATGGCGGAACGTGTTCTTTCCATCGTCGCCGACTGTTCGAATTTCGAGGGTACGGAATTGCCGGCGCGCGCCAGCATTGGCATTGCAATGCACCCACTTGACGGCGAGCTGCCCGATGACTTTCTGACCAACGCCGACTTTGCCATGTATCGCGCCAAGGCGGAGAAGGGCCACGCCTACCGCTTTTATGCGGCGCACCAACACGCCCATGCGCGCGATGGTATTGCGCTGGACCGGGACCTGGCGCGGGCCATCGAGCAGAACGAATTTATCCCCTATTTCCAGCCTCAAATTGATCTGGCGACTGGCCGCATCGTCGGCGCCGAAGCGCTTTTGAGGTGGCAGCGTCCAGGGGCTGGCATTCTTTCTCCCGCAGAGTTTCTGGGACGTGCGGAAAAAAACGGCCTGATTGTCACCATCAACGAATGGATGCTGCTGGAAGCCTGCCGCGAAGCCAAAAAATGGACGGCGCTTGGCGGCGAGCCGCTCAGCGTGAGTGTCAATATGTCGCCCGTGCAGTTCGAGGAACACAACGTGCCGTTGCTGGTCATGCGCGTGCTGGCGGAAAGCGGTCTGAACCCGCGTCAACTCGATCTCGAAATCACCGAGAGCATGATGGTGAAGGACATAGAATCCGTCGCCCGGGACTTGCGCAAGCTGCTCGATATCGGCGTCGGCGTGTCGATTGACGATTTTGGCAGCGGCTACTCATCGCTGCACTACGCCAGCCGGTTGCCGGTGACGCGACTGAAGATCGACCAAAGCTTTGTGCGAAATCTACGCACGGACCCGCACGATCCCGCTATCGTGAGGGCTATTGTCACGCTTGGCCACAGCCTCGACCTTACGGTTCTCGCGGAGGGCGTCGAGACACAGGAACAGGCGGACTGGCTGGCTGCGGAAGGCTGCGACCAGGCCCAAGGCTACCTTTTCGGCCGACCGACTTCTGCGGCCAAGTTCCGCGCGATCATTGCCGCAGCGGTGCGCGGCGAAGGGAGCGCGCAGCTTGAAAGCGCCTGAATCCAAAATTGCGGCCGATTGCGAAGAAAAGTCTCCAAAACCGTTCCGTTGGCTACAAAAACGCCTCCAAAACCGGGGCGACAGCGAACACGAAGTCTCAATCAACCGATTGGCGATCCTGCTCTGCATCTTGCTGTTCTGGACGGTCGCAGCCGAGTTGGGATCTGCCGCCGCATTCGATGCGCTGGCCGAGACCGAGTTTCCGTTCATTGCTTGCGCCGGCAGCGGATTGCTGCTTCTCGGCCATCTGATTGCCTTTCCGGCGGCTTCGCGCCCGCGCCTCGCCATTGGACTGTTCGTCGACCTCGCCGCCGTCACCTGGGGCGTCTATCTGTGCGGCGACGCTGGCGTGATGCTCTACCCGATCTACCTCTGGGTCATCCTTGGATACGGTTTCCGTTTCGGCGTCCGCTACCTGTTTGCCGGCGTCATCGGCGTCATGGCATGTTTTTCCGTCGTGGCCTATCTGACGCCCTACTGGGGTCAACATCTCGAAATTACCCTCGGCCTCGGCTTTGGCCTTGTCATCATCCCGGCTTACGCGGCTCGTCTGATCCAAAAGCTTTCGCATGCAACGCTTGCGGCGGAAGCAGCAAGTCGCGCAAAATCCATGTTCCTGGCGGGCGTCAGCCATGAATTGCGCACGCCGCTCAACGCCATCATCGGGCTCAGCGACATGCTGCAGCAATCGCCGCTCAACGCCGACCAATCAAGCATGGCGCACACCATTGGCCGCTCCGGACGCTCTTTGTTGACGCTCATCAACGGCATTCTGGATGTTTCGCGAATGGAGCTCGGCAATCAACGGGTCAAGGTCGAGCGCATCGATCTTTTCGAATTTCTTGCTGACATACGCGACATGCTTGGCGTCGCTGCGGCCGCCAAGGGGTTACGCCTGTCTGTGATGATCGGCGCACGCACGCCGCGCCACGTCACGGGTAATGCGAGCCACCTCGAAGAGATCCTCGTCAATCTGGTTGGCAACGCGATCAAATTCACCGAGGCTGGGTTCGTCGTCATCGGGCTCGAAGCTTTGCCGCATGGCGACGCAAGCGCTCGCCTGCGATTTGAAGTCAGCGACACCGGCATCGGTATCGCTGAAGAGGCTCGCGAGCGAATTTTCGACGCGTTCGCGCAGGCCGACGAAACGATCATCGATCAGTATGGCGGCACCGGTCTGGGGCTGGCGTTGGTAAAACAGATCATCACTGCGAGCGGCGGCGCGATTGGCGTCGACAGCACTCCCGGCGAGGGCAGCAAATTCTGGTTTGAACTGCCCTTTGCAGACGCAGAACCCCACGTTGAAGCCAGCTTCGAGGAACCCGTCTACCTGCTTTCGAGCGACCCTGTGCTTTGTTTGCAGATGCGCCAGCTTTGCCCGGGCGCCCAATGCTTCGATACGGCGGCTGCCATCCTCGACCAGTGCGCGCTGGACATACCCAACGCCGCCAAGCCGCCGATTTTCGTTTTCGATGAACGAACGCTAGGCGCCAGCCTGGGCGCCGCCGTAGATCGTCTACGCGATCTGAAGCGGGAAGGCGTCGCGCCTTGTGTCTGGATCGATGCAGCGGAGCCTGCCGATGTCAGCCCTGGCTTGATTGGCAAGTTTTGCTCCCGCGTCGTCAATCGCGAAGATGCGATGGAGATCGCCGCTGCCCTGCGCATCACGGAAATTCTGTGCACGCGCCGGAGTGGCAAAAGCGATGGCGAACCGTTGGCGCTGGTCCGTTTGAGGATATTGGTGGCCGAGGATAACCGCACCAACCAGTTGGTGATCCGCAAGATACTTGAGAGCTGCGGGCACACGGTCGCGCTGGCCGACAACGGCGAGCAGGCGCTTGAGCAACTTGGCGGCGGCGAATTCGATCTGGTCTTCATGGACGTCAACATGCCCGTTCTCAACGGCATTGAGACGACCAAACTGGCGCGGTTTGTGGAACTTGAAAAGCCGCGCGTTCCTATCGTCGCGCTGACTGCGGATGCAAGCGAGGAAACCCGCGCCAGATGTCTGGAAGCGGGGATGGACGATTGCCTGACAAAACCGGTGGAGCGCGCGCACATGGTCACCTGGCTGGCGCGCTTCTGCGCCGGGCGCCTTGCTACGCGTGTCGCAACCTTGGAGCCGGTCAGCGACGCCGCCGGGGCCGAACCCCTGCGCGGCAAGGACAGCGACCTCGCGCCCGTCGATCACCGCACCCTTGACGACCTCGAGAAACTCGGCGGCAAGCCATTTGTCGACCAAATCATCGGGCAATTCGTCAGTGACGCCGCAAGCGTCTTGAAAGAGTTGTCGGATGCTGTAGCGGCTGGCGACGCGCATGCGTTTCGCGAGCAAGCGCACGCGTTGCGCTCCTGCGCGGCCAACGTCGGCGCGCAAAGGGTCTATGAGCTTTGCCTGGAATGGCGCTCTATCGACGCAAGCGAAGTCGCCAAGCGTGGCGAAGCGCACATGCGGCAACTGGAGCTGGAGTTCGAGCGCGCCAGCAAGGCCCTTGCCGCATTTTAGTGGCTGACCAAGTCGCGCTGCGTCCCGTCTGTGGCGCCCGCCCGGCGCAGGCGGCGCCGCTGGGCAGCGCGGAAGATGTCCATCTTGCGCAAGTCGGCTGCCTCAAGCGTCAGGCAGGCGTCGACCCAGATTTCCGTGATATCGCGGAGTTCTTGCAAGGTGAGTGGATTGACCCGGTTTTTCACCTTGTTGAGCGAGTGCAGGACGCGGTGTCGTCGCGCGTTCTCTTTCACATATGTGCGGGCCGCCTCCCGCCCTTCGCCCTTGTCGACGAGGATGTCGACGACGCCCATGGCGTACAAATCTTCGGCGAGGTAAGTGGCTCCGCTCAGGATCAATTTTTGCGCGGCGGCAACGCCAATTTTGCGCGACAGGAAGCTGAATGCGCCCATGCCCGGAAATGAATTGAAGACGATCTCGGGCAAACCCATTTTGACGCCACGCTCGGCGATCAGCACGTTGATGCTCAATGCAGCCTCAAAGCCGCCGCCCAGCGCATCGCCCTCAATGACGCCGACCGAAACAACGGGGACATCAAACCCGAAGGCGTTGTTGTACATGGCTTCGACGCAAGCGTTGGCGTACGAGAGCAGCGCGTCGCGGTCGCGGCGATCAATGCATTTTCTGAAATAATCGAGATCGCCGCCAAGGCTGAAGACGCCGGGTGTATCGGAGCAGGCAATAAAAAATTTGACAGGTTGAGGATCGCCGGGAGCCCGCTCCTGCACCAAACGATGGATCATGCGATGCGACTGATTGAGCTCCCGCAGCATGTCGAGCGTAAAACACGGAACCCCTTGCGAGCGGAAAGCCAGCCAGTAGGCGCTGCAGGATGGATCGAGCGAGACGGCGATATGCTTGTAGGACCCAAGGTCGATCCCCAGCGGCAGGGCCGACGTTGACCTCGCGTCAGGCTGGAGGACGCCGCTTTCCACGACGGTGTTGGCGAAGGAATCGACTTCAAGAAGGGCCATGCCACAATGCCTTTGCAAATCACGTTTTTTATAAATGGCTTGTTGCTACTGCGGCGCCGCCTGCAAGCACCTGATTTCAACTCTAACACGCGGCTTGAATTTATAAAGAATTAAGACAATTGATTTTAACAATTGGTTAACCACGTACCGTGCGTCAAGCCGTGGGCCGGCTTTCGGGTGGATTGTCGGCGCGCAAATCTCGCAGGGGCTGTTCCCGCATTCTGCTGATCGTCAATAACGCCAAACCGAAGCCGACGGCGCCGGCGAAGAACATCCATCTGAAATTTTCCACGACGGCTTTGAAATTTGCGTCGGCAAGGGCGCCCGCTGGCGTGTTGCTGGAATGGTTCAGCAGCGAGATGGCGCCAAACAAGGCGACGCCAAATGCAGCTCCGAGGCTGCGGGTGAACGTGAGGAGCGAGGTCGCGGTGCCCAGCTCATGCAGGTCGACGGCATTCTGCACCGACACAGTGGTGACAGGAAAAACGGCGCCAACGCCAACCGCAACGAGAACCAGAAGCGCTTCCACGACAAACAGGGGCAGGCCGCCCGGCCAGACAGAAATCGGCGTCAACGCGAGGGCCGCCAGCGCCATCCCCGCCATCGGCACACGACGATAACGCCGGACACGCAACAGCGCGCGTGCGCCAGCCATCGCGCCGATGGTCGGGCACACCATGAGCGGCAGCATCGCGAAACCCGATTGCGACGGCGTCAAGCCGTAGATCATCTCGAAATAGACCGGCAGGTAGATGCTCAAGGCAACGTAAGCCGCCATCGCGATTCCGACCGACGCGGCGCCGGTCAGGACGACGTTGTTCGACAGCAAGGTGTAAGAAATGAGGGGTTCGCGAGCGGTGCGCAAACGCCAGACAAGTAGCGTCGTCGTCAGCGCGAAGGCGGCGAGCAACGCGGCGATCTGCCACGAGAGCCAGGCAAAACGCACGCCCCCCGAACTCAACAAAAGCTGGAACAGTGTGGAGGCCGCAACGAGGAGTGCGGCGCCGGGAAAATCGAGGGAGTGAGGGCGCTCGTTGCGCGGCAACCGCTTCAATCTGCTGTCGGTAAAGGCAAAGGCTGCAAGGCATAAAGGCAGATTGATCCAGAACATCCAGCGCCAGCCCCACGTGTCTGCGAACCAGCCGCCGAGCACCGGCCCAAGCAGGCTCGCCGTTGTCCACATCATGGACGTGAACACCTGGTAGCGTACGCGGTCGCGCGGCTGCACGATGTCGCCGACCACCGTCATGGCGACGGAAATGAGCCCGCCGCCGCCTATCGCCTGGACGGCACGGGCCAGCGCCAGCGTGATCATGCTTGGCGCAAGGGCGCACAACACAGAGCCCAGTGCGAATACCGCGATGGCGAAAATCAACGTCACGCGGCGCCCGTGGATGTCGCTGAGTTTGCCGTACAGCGGCGTCGCCGCCGTCGAAACCAGCAAATATGCAGTGACGATCCATGGAAGGTTCGCGGCGTCGCCGAGTTCGCGGCCTATCGTAGGCAGGGCCGGCCCGATGATCGTCGCATCCAGCGCGCCCGGAAACATCGCCACCATCAGGCCCGTCATGATGATGACGATGTCCCTGTGGGCGAGCGGCGCGGGCGGCGGGCGGGCGGGTTCAATCATTGTGGTTTTCAATCGACATCCGGGTGCGTGGTGGAGGACTTCTGTAATCAGGACACGCGCCAATCCATTGCCGGCGCGCATCCCGGGAAAGTCATTCAAGCTGTCGGAAATGGCGCTAGTACCCGGAATCAGAGATTCCGGGTACGTCGTCTTTGTTGAAGTATCCACTTATCATCTCCAGAAAGCGCGTCACTATGTGACTCACTTTCTTCCGATGGTGGATGCTAGCGTCCGCCGTCCGCATGATGGCTTATGACCTGCAAAAACGCCTTGCCATAACGCATCAGCTTGGCTTCGCCAACCCCATGGACAAGCCGCATTCCCTCGAGATCGCGTGGCCGCAACGTCGCCATGTCGATGAGGCTGCGATCTGCAAAAACGACATAGGCGGGCTGGCGTTCCGCCCTGGCGATCTCCAGACGTTTGGCGCGCAGGGCGGCAAACAGATTTTGCGCTTCAGTATTGAGGCCCGCTGTCGGCGCCGCTGCAACGCGCATCCGCTCTTGCGCCTCGATCTTGGGTCCAACATCGGCGGCGCGAAGCGCCACTGCCGCCTCGCCGCGCAAAACGCTGTCGCCTTGCGGCGTCAATTTCCAGCGTCCCTCATCGGCAACATCTTGCTCGATGAGTTCGCTCGCGTGCAACTGGCGGAAGATGGATCGCCATTCGGCAGGCGTGCGGTCCTTGCCGACGCCAAACGTTTTCAAGGCGTGATGAGCATGCCGCCGGATTGATTCCGTCATATTGCCCGTAAGGATGTTGGCAATGTGCGTCGAGAAAAAGCGGCCCGAGGTTCGCAGGATCGCGGACATGACTTTCTGCGCCTCCACCTTGCCGTCGAACAGGCTCATGTCACCAGCGCAAACATCGCAGTTGCCGCAGGCGCCCGACGCTTCGCCGAACGCCGCCAGCAAAGTCTGGCGACGGCAGCGCGGCGTTTCACAAAGCGCCAGCAGCGCCTCAAGCTTTCGTTCCTCGACGCGCTTGCGACTGGTGGGGGCGTCATTGTCGAAGATTTGCTTGCGCCGCCAAGCGACGTCGTCCTCGCCCCACAGGGTCAAGGTATCGGCCGGCAGACCATCTCGCCCTGCGCGGCCGATCTCCTGATAATAGGCTTCGACGCTTTGCGGCAAATCAGCGTGGCAAACGAAGCGAACGTCAGGCTTGTCGATGCCCATGCCGAAGGCGACCGTGGCCACCACAATCACTCCATCCGCCTGCTGAAACTCATCCTGGTGGGCGGAGCGCAACTCGGCGTCCATGCCGGCATGATAGGCGATGGCGCGATGGCCGATGGAGGTCAGCGCTTCGGCGATTTTTTCGGTGCGCTTGCGCGAACTGCAATAGACGATGCCACTGTCGCCGCGATGCTGGTCGATGAAGGCCGCAAGCTGACGTATGACGTTCGCTTTACGCCGCATGGCGAGGCGCAAATTCGGCCGGTCAAAAGAATGCAGGAACACCTGCGGCGGCGCTGAGAAAAGCTTTTCGCTGATCTCCTCGCGCGTCGGTTTGTCCGCAGTGGCGGTTACTGCCAAGGTCTGCACGCCGCCCAAATCCTCGGCGATTTCGCGCAGCGCCAGATATTCGGGGCGAAAGTCGTGGCCCCACTGGGAAATGCAATGGGCTTCGTCGATGGCGAGCAGATTGGCGCCGCCGTTTCGCAACAGGCTGATGAGGCCCGGCAATGCGAACCGCTCCGGCGCGACGTAAACGAGGTTCAGACGTCGCTCCGTAATGGCGCGTTCGATCGAGAGGTTTTCGCCGCCACTGTTGGAGGAATTCAGCGCACCGGCGGCGACGCCCAGGGCGCGCAACTGCTGCACCTGGTCGCGCATGAGGGCGATGAGTGGCGAAATGACGACGGTAAGGCCGGGCCGGCAAAGCGCTGGCAACTGGTAGCAAAGGGATTTTCCGCTGCCGGTCGGCATCACAGCCAGAACGTCTGCGCCCGCGAAGACAGCGCGCAGAATTTCCTCCTGTCCGGGCCGGAAGGATTTGTAGCCGAAAATGCGCGTCAACGCGGCTCGCGCTGCCTCGATGTCAGCATCGACGTTGAGGTTGTTCATGCCGGCAAACCGGAGACGATTCCGGCGACCTCTGCACAGACGCGCGCCACCACTTGCGCATCGCGCGCGCCGCGCGGCTCAGGGACCCGCACTTCGCCAATGATACGCGCTGGACGCGGCGACAATAACAGGATGCGGTCGGCGAGGCCGGCAGCTTCTTCGATGTCGTGGGTTACCAGCAGCGTGGTCGCCGGTCGGCGCGACAGCAACGCGGTGAGTTCGGCGCGCAGGCGGCCGGCCAGCGCGGCATCGAGCGAAACGAAGGGCTCATCGAGCAGCAACAGGTCGGGTTCGACGGCAAAGGCGCGCGCCAGGGAAACGCGTCGCGCCAGTCCGCCCGACAATTCGCCCGGATAATGATTGCGATGTTCGGTCAGGCCCAGCAGATCGAACAGCGTGTCAATTTCGGCGCGGCTCGCGGCGGGCGCGGCGAGCGCGACGTTGTCGAGCACGCTGCGCCACGCGAGCAGGCGTGGCTCCTGAAACACGTAGCCAAGCTTGCCGCCCGGTGGACGCGCGACAACGCCGTCGAAATCGCCGTCGATCCCCGCGATGGCGCGCAGCAATGTGGTTTTGCCGCAACCAGAAGGGCCGACGATGGCCGCGACTTCACCAAACGCCAGTGAAAACGCAACGGCGTCCAGCACGTCAAGCGTGGCGCCCGAAACGGCGCGGTAGCCCATACGGCGGATGTCGACGTCAAGGGTTTTGCGGACGCCAGCGGGTGACATGACGTTCAAATGGCTGCACCACGAAAAATTCGATCGCCAGCATGACGGCGACAAATGCCAGAGCATAAGCCAGTATGCGGGTAACGTCGAACAGTTGAAAAGCTGTGCCAATTTCGAAACCAACGCCGTTGGAGCGGCCGAGCAATTCAACAATCAGGACGATTTTCCAGACCAGCGACAAGCCGGAGCGGGCGGCGGCGGCAAAGTAGGGGCCAAGTTGTGGCGCCGCCACATGTCGCAGCCAAGCCGTTCGTGACATCGAGTAGACCTGCGCCATTTCATCAAGGCCGCGATCCAGGGCGCGCGAGCCTTCCCGCAGGGTGACGGCGGCGGTTGGCAATTTGTTGAGGGCGACAGCGGTAATGGCGGCGGCTTCGTTGAGGCCAGCCCAGATGTAGGCGAGCACGATGATGACGAGCGCGGGAAGATTGAGCAGCACGACAAGCCATGGATCGAGGAGCCTGTCCGTCGTGCGCGAGCGGCCCATGCAAAAGCCCAGCGCGCAGCCGGCCGTCATGGCCAGCACAAAGGCAACCGCGACGCGCGCCAAAGTCGCCGCAAGGTTGGAAAACAGCGCGCCGGTTCGTGCCTCGCTCAGCAACGCGGCGGCGACGGCGCCGGGTCCGGGCAACAATTGCTGGCTGACAAATTGCGACGCGCCAAACCACAGCGTCAGCAACGCGGCGAGCGAAACAAGCCGAAGCGCCAACGCCTAACCTCCCCGTCCCGGTCGCCAGTAAATACCGGCCTGCATGGCGCGTTCTGCGGCCGCGTACTCAGCGCCGCCGGAAGCCGCCAGCGTGCGCATGAGAATGCGTGCATCTGCCTCGTCCTCATCCAGCGGACGCGGCGCCAGCGCCTCAGCATAGCGTTGGCGAAGCGTCGCGCTCAGCGCATCTGTGGAGAAACGCATTCGTTTTGCAAGCGAGAGCCAAAGCGCCGGTTCGTTGGCGAGCAGGGTGCGGGCGCGCATGGCGATGTCGAAATAGCGCTGCAACGCAGGCCCGTTGTTTCGCGCGAATGCGTCCGAAAACGCAAACCCGAGCATCGATACTTTGCCGCGCGCGCCAAGATCACGCTCGACGTCCGCCATCTCGATGACCCGTCGCAGCCCCTGCGCTTCCAGTTCGGCGCTGATATTCCAGTATTCCAACACGGCGTCGAGTTCGCCTTGCACTGCTTTGGCCGCCAACAAGGAAGGCGCGCCGTAAACGATCTGCGTCTGCTCCGCGAGTTCCATTCCATGCTGGCGGGCCCACGCCTGCAAAAGCAGCCAGCTCTTGTCGATGGCGCCGCCGGCGACACCGAGTTTTCTGTGGCGCAAATCGGTCATCGCACGAACCGCCGAGGTGGGCGGCGCCATGACGGCGCCGACGGCGCTGCTGAACGGGTAAAACAACATCGTGCCGCCAAGCGCGCGCTCGCGAGCCACCCAGACAATATCCGCAACGATCATATCGACGGCGCCGGCCTTGAGCGCGATTTTGCCGGCCTCGGGACTGGCGTGTTCGGTAATTTCGAGATCGAGGCCGGCGGCGCGATCAAGGCCACGGGCTCGAATCACGTCAAGCTCCCAAGCCAGTGTGCCGGTTTTTTGCGCCGCGATCCTGATCCGGTCCGCCGCCCCAACCGTAGTCGCCGTGAGGCAAAACGCCGCGACGCAGAAAAACCAGCGGAGATACGACATTTTGGCGACCCCCCTGCCCTGCCTGGCCGGTTTCGAGCTGACGATTGGTTGTGAGCGCGCCCGGTCTCCCATATTATAGGCATGTGCCCGCCTGTCACCCCGGACAAAGTCCTGTTCCAGGTTTTTGGTTACGCCCTGCGGAAGGAAATATTGATGAAACTCGCTTATGCATTAACCGCCGCCAGCCTCGCCCTGTGTGCGCCCGCCTTCGCGGCTGATGGCGACGCCGCCGCCGGACGCACTGCGTTCAACCAGTGCCGTGCCTGTCACCAGATTGGCGCCGATGCGCAGAACAGCGTGGGGCCGGTGCTCAACGGCGTGTTTGGCCGCACGGCCGGAATCAACAAGGATTACAACTATTCCGACGCCAACAAGAATTCCGGCTTGACGTGGGACGAGGCAACGCTGCGCGAGTATCTCAAGAACCCGCGCGCCAAAGTGCCAGGCACCAAGATGATCTTCCCCGGCCTGACGCGCGAAGCGCAACTCGACAACGTCATCGCTTTTCTGAAGCAGTTGAAGGAAAACGGCGACGGCGCGGAATAAGCCCTGCCGGCATCACGGTTTGACACGGCGGCGCCCCGGCGTCGCTGTGTTGGTTCGGGCTGTATTGGTTCGGGCTGTGTTTGTACGCCCACCTGTCAGTGGGCCGAGCCAAGGTAGGCGGCGCGTACGGCAGGGTCATCACGCAGCTGGGCGGAAGGTCCGGATGTGCTGATGCGACCGTTCTCCAGCACATAACCATAGTCAGCGACGGCCAGCGCGGCAGCGGCGAATTGCTCGACGAGCAACATCGTCGTCCGGCGCTCTTTCAAGCGGGCGATCGTAGCAAAGACTTCCTCGACGAGTTTCGGCGCGAGGCCCATGGAGGGTTCGTCGAGCAGCAGCACTTCCGGGTTAAGCATGAGCGCGCGCGCCATGGCGAGCATTTGTTGCTCGCCGCCCGAGAGGGTGCCGGCGAGTTGCTGACGGCGTTCCTTGAGGCGAGGAAACAGCTCGAACATTTTTTCAAGATCGGCGGCCGTGTCGCCCCTTGGACGCGACCCCGTGAAGCGCGGAAAGGCCCCCAGCAGCAGATTGTCGGTAACCGACTGCGTCGGGAACACGCGACGCCCTTCCGGCGAGTGGGCGAGCCCCAGTCGCGTGATGCGGTAGGCGGCCATCCCGGCAACTTCGACCTCGCCAAGGCGAATCGACCCGGAGGCGGGTTGTATCATGCCGGAAACAGCGCGAAGCGTTGTCGTCTTGCCGGCGCCGTTGGAGCCGATGAGGGTCACCAGTTGGCCATCTGCAACGTCGATGCTGACGCCGTGCAGCACCTGCACCTTGCCGTATCCAGCGACGAGATTTTCGATCTTCAGCATCGCTCTAACCTCAAGCCGCAGTTGCGGGCGCGCCGCCTAGATAGGCTTCGATGACTTTGGGGTCCGCCTGCACCGCAGCCGGTTTGCCCTCGGCTATTTTCTGGCCGAAATCCAAAACCGTGACAGTGTCAGATACGGACATGACCACGTCCATGTGATGCTCAATGAGGATGATCGTAACGCCCTGATCGCGAATCTTGCGGATGATCGAGACAAGCTCGCGAATGTCAGGCGCTGTCAGGCCGGCGGCGGGCTCATCAAGCAACAGAAGTTTGGGATCGAGCGCCAGGGCGCGGCCGATTTCCAGGAGCCGTTGCTTGCCGTAGGGCAGATTGCGCGCTTCCTCGTTGGCGAGCCCTTCAAGGCCAACAAACGACAGGATGCTGGCGGCGCGCTGCCGGGCGCGCTCCTCCTCAATGCGGGCGCGCGGCGCAGCTGCGGCGATTTCAAAGACGTTGGATGCGTAGGTGTGATGCAGGCCAACCAGCACATTTTCGATCAGCGTCAGTTCGCCGAACAACTGCACGTTCTGGAAGGTCCGGGCGATACCGCGCGCGGCGATCTCGGGCGACTTCAATCCAGCAATCGTTTCGCCGTCAAAGACGATTTCGCCCGAGGTCGGCACATAGATGCCGGTCAACACGTTCATCATCGTCGATTTGCCGGAGCCATTGGGGCCAATGAGGCCGTGTATGGCGCCGCGCTGGACGGCAAGCTTTACGGTGTCGAGAGCGCGCAGACCGCCAAACTGCATGATGATGTCGTTGACGTTCAGTAGCGGCGGCTCGTCAGGATTGGCGGCGGCGGCGGTGACGACCGCCTGCCCCGCCGCGCCGTGGGCGTCGATCACAACGTGGGTGCGAACCCATTCGGGTTTCCACGCGGCGACAATCTGCTTGAGGAAGCCAACGATGCCATCCGGCAGGTAGTAAACCACGAACAATATCATCGCGCCGAAGATAGACAGTTTGAAATCGGTAATTCTTTCGAGCATCAGCGAGAAAACGAAAAACGCGAGGCAAAGCGCGACGGGAACGCCCACCCGCAAACGTTGCTCGGGTTTGCGGATCATTACGTAACCGCCGGCTAACACCGCGACGATGGCGATGAGCAACGCAACCCGTCGGAACAACTCGATGTCAGACAACAGATTTGGCAAATAGACGACGATCGCGGCGCCAAGGATCGGGCCAAGGCGCGACTTGCGGCCGCCCATGGTGACCGCCAGCAGAAACTGGATCGAAAGATCGAAGGTGAAATTATTGGGCGCGATATATTGCTCGGAATAGGCGAACAGCGAACCGGCCATTCCGGCAAAAGCGGCGCTGGTCACAAAGGCGATGACCTTGTGCTTGTAAACGCTGACGCCCATGCAATCGCAGGCGATGGGACTATCGCGCAAAGCCTCAAAGGCGCGCCCGAGGCGCGAGGCGAGGATGCGGTTGATGACGAGGATGGTGAACGCGAGAAAGAACACGGCGACGTAGAAATACTGGATTTCGCGGACGCGTTTGATCGACATGTCAAACAGCGGAATGCTGTCGCCAAGGTGGCGCCAGTCGAAGAACACCGGCGTCGTCAAGGTGACGCCGAGCGGCCCGTTCGTCAGGTTGAGATGGTTCAGCCACGGTCCCAGGTCGGTCATCTCGTTGATGAGAATCTGCACGATGGTTCCGAACGCCAGGGTCACCATGGCGAGGTAGGGGCCGGTGACGCGCAACGCCGGCAAGGCAAGCACAGCGCCAAAGGCGGCGGCGACGAAAGGTGCGAACAACAGAGCCGGCCAGAAGCCCCAGCCAAAGTGCATAAACAAGCAGCCTGCCGTGTAGGCGCCGATGCCAAACAGCGCCGCGTGGCCAATCGACACTTCGCCGGTGTAGCCAAACACGATATCGAGCCCCAACGTGACGATGGAGAAGATCGCGACCGTCACAATCAGATGCAGGTAGTACGGGCTTGTCACGACGAACGGCAGAACCAGAACGCCGGCCAGAATGACGATGGCAAGAAACAGGGTACGCGCCATGTCAGACCTTCTTGATGGCGGTTTTGCCGAACAGCCCGGCGGGTTTCAGCGACAGGACAAGCAGCAAGAGAATGAGACCGGGTACGTCCTTGTAGCCGGTCGAAAGGTAATAGCCGGTGAGGTTCTCGGTGATGCCGAGAATGAGCCCGCCGATGATTACGCCGACGCCGCTCGACAAGCCGCCGATGATGGCGACCGCAAAGGCTTTCAGGCCGAGCGCTGCGCCCATGGTGGCGCCGGTGAGCGTCACGGGCGCCACCAGCACGCCGGCGAAGGCCGCCGCCATAGAGGAAAGCGCAAAGGAAAAGGTGATGACGAGGCGCGTGTCGATGCCCATCAGGCCGGCGGCGTCGCGGTCATTGGCGGTGGCGACAACCGCTTTGCCGTAGATCGAACGGCGATTGAAGGTTTCGACCGCGATCATCAACAGCAAGGCGCCCAGGACGATGGCGATTTCCATCGGCTGAATGCGAACGCCGCCGAAATCGAGCGACGCTTCGGGCAGCGGCGAGGGAAAACGCAGGGCGTCCCGGCCCCATATATTTTCGGCGAGATTTTTGAAGATGATGCCGAGGGCAATGGTGGCCATGATCCAACCCGATTCGGATTTGGTGCGGATGGCCTGACGGATGCCGAGGAATTCAACGACAGCGCCTTGCAGCAGGCCAAAGATGAAGACGACCGGCAACATCAGAAGATAGGCAGGCAGAGTGCCGATGGAATGACCGATGAGAAAATTGATGGTGGTCAAGCCGACAAGCGCGCCCAGCATCAACGCTTCGCCCTGGCCGAAATTCAATGTTTTCGAGGTGGAGAACGTCAGCTGATAGCCGAAGGCGATGACGCCGTAGATCATGCCGACAGTAATGCCGCTAACGATAAGTTGGGCAAGAACTTGCATGGGGTTTTCCGCTGTGACCGACGTGTGCTGCGTTAAGTAAGTGCGTGGAACGACGCGAAATCCGCAGCCCGGATCAGCAAGTTCGGGATGAGCAAGTCTCGAGTCCGCAAGTCTTGAGCCCGCAAGTCCCGACAGGAAGACCGGCGACATCACGGCAATTCGCAGGGCGAATCACAATCTGTCGCCGGTCGTTCGTCGTCGGCTCGACTTACGACTTCGGCTTGAGGCGCAGCGCCTTGTCGCCCTCAAAATCTTCCGGGTGCGCCGGCACGACGCGGCCGCCCTTGACGAGGCCGAATACAGGTATGTTCGGAGAAACCGCTTCATGATCTGTGGCGCTGAACGGCTTGTCATAGTTGGTTACAACGCCCACGACTTTGGTGTCGAGATTTTCGAGAGCTTCGCGGATTTTGCGACCGTCGGTCGACTTGGCCTGCTTGATGGCTGCGGCAAGCAGATAGGCGGAATCGTAACCCTGCGCGGCCGAGACCGGCGACGGCATACGATCCACCTTGTAGGCGGCCTGATAGGCCTCGATGAAGGCTTTACGCTTTGGCGTGGACGGCGCCTGGATGAAGGTTTGCGGCATCATCGCGCCATCGCCATTGGCGCCGGACGTGTCTATGTAGCTCGCCATCGACAACGTCCACGACCCGATCAACGGCACTTTCCAACCGAGCTTGGCCATCGCGTTGGCGACCTGCGCGAGTTCCGGCCCGATGGCGTAGGTGAGGATCACGTCGGCGCCCGCCTCTTTCGCCTTTAGAACCTGCGCGGTCATGTCGGTATCGCCAATGTTGAACTTTTCAACGGCGACCGGCTTGACGCTCAGCTTGTCGAGAGCTTTTGTCAGATCTTCACGTCCGAGTTGGCCGTAGTTGGTGGAGTCGGCGAGGATCGCCGGCTTCTTGAAATTCTGCCGCTTGATGGCCTCCTCGGCGATCATGCTCGACTGGATGGTGTCGTTGGCGGAGGTGCGGAAAATGTAGTTGGTCTTCTGGTCTGGCCATTGGCGCGTCAGGATGGAACCCGTCGCAACATTGTTAAGCACGGGAATTTCCGCTTCTTGATAGAATCGCTGAGCGGCTTGCGCCACGCCGGTGTTGATGAAGCCCAGAGTGGCGACGACCTTTTCCTTGTTGATGAGCTCCTGCGCGATCTGCACACCGAGTTCATTTTTGGCTTCATCGTCACGCTCGACGAGTACGATCTTGTCGCCGTTGACGCCGCCGGCCTTGTTGATTTCATCAACGGCGAGCTTGACGCCATCTCGCATGGAAACGCCCATGGACGAGGAGCCGCCGGTGAACGGGCCGCTGAGGCCCACCTTGATATCCGCAGCGCAAACCGCGCCAGAAAGCACGGTGCTGGCCGACAGGGCCAGAATAAATGACTTGAGTTTCACGGAAAGCTCCCTCCCAAACGCGACACGCCCCGCCAGTAAAACAGCTTGTTGGGCCAAAAGTGCGCACCTAATCCAAACCTGTGCGGGTGGAGTGAGTCAAGCGGAAACGCGGGAGCGCGGGGTGGGTGAGCCCTCAAACGTTTGTGTTTGCCCACTTTGTCGAACGTTCGGTAGCGCAGATACGACAAAAGTCGAAGGCGCCCCGCGTGATGCCCGGCTTGCCGCCAAAAATTCTCGTGGCGCGCGGCGAGCCCAAGGGCTAAACGCGGGGCATGGTCGAGGCTCCGCCCGTTCCCCGCCTGCCTGGCGAAACCAGCGCCCCCCGTATGGGCCAGCTTGCCAGCCTGCCTGTCTTCTACCGGCTTGCCGGTCGGCGCGTTCTGTTGGCGGGCAGTGGCGACGGCGCCGCGTGGAAGGCGGAGTTGCTTGCCGCTGCAGGGGCGCACGTTGATGTTTATTCGCTGGACCCCGGCAGCCGGCTGCTTTCCCTTGCGCAAGCCGAACCGCGCATCGTTCTGCACAACCGTGCGCCCATCGCCGATGACTTTGCCGGCGCCGCGCTGGCGCTGGCGGAAGCTGCGGACATGGCGCAAGCCCAGGCCTTCGCCGTGCTGGCGCGCACGGCTGGCGTTCCCCTCAACGTCCTCGACAAGCCCGACGTGAGCGATTTCCAGTTCGGCGCCATTGTCGAGCGCTCGCCGCTCATTGTCGCAATTTCGACGGACGGCGGCGCGCCGATTTTTGCGCAAGCCATTCGGGCGCGAATCGAAGCTTTGCTGCCGGCCAATTTCCGCTTGTGGGCGAGCGCGGCCAAGCAATGGCGCCCAACGGTCGCGCTCGCCGATGCGCCAGCGCGCCGACGCTTCTGGACACTGTTTTCAAAGCAAGCTTTCGCCGAGGCAGGACGCGCGCCGACGGCGGCGGACTTTGATGCGCTGGCTGAAGCGGCGAGGCGCGACGCGGCCGGGCGCAGCGCTGGCGGCGTCACACTGGTTGGCGCGGGGCCAGGCGATCCGGAATTGCTGACCTTGAAGGCGGTGCGTGCGCTGCAATCGGCGGACGTGATTTTGTACGATGATCTCGTGTTGCCCGGCACGCTCGACTTTGCCCGGCGCGAGGCAACGAAAATCAATGTCGGCAAGCGCGGCTACAAACCTTCCTGCACGCAGGAAGATATTTCCGCGCTGATGATCGAGCACGCGTTGGCCGGGCGTCGCGTGGCGCGGCTGAAAGGCGGCGACCCGATGATTTTTGGGCGGGCGGGCGAAGAGATCGCCGCTCTACGCGCTGCTGGCGTCGCCATCGAAATCATACCAGGTGTGACATCCGCGTCGGCGGCGGCGGCGGCTTTGCAAGCATCGCTGACCGAGCGCCGCGTTGCGCGCCGACTGCAATTCATCACCGCGCATACCCATCACGGCAAATTGCCGGAGGACCTCGACTGGCGCGCGCTGGCAGATCCACACGCGACGACGGCTGTTTACATGGGGCTGAAAACGCTGGCGCCGTTGTGCGCGCGGCTGATGGCGGAAGGCCTGCCGCCGCAAACCCCTGCGGTGCTCATCGAGCGCGCGTCCTGGGAGGGCGAAAGGCACATCGCGGGCTGCCTCGCCGATATCGCCGGGAAGGCGAGCGCTGCGGCGCCTTCCGGGCCATGCATGGTGCTGATTGGTGAAGCGCTTGGCGGCGTAAAGCTTGGGCCTGATTGAGACGGGCTTAGCGGCCCCTATTTTGGGCGGTTCAGGAGGCGGACAGCAATTTCTCGTGCAAACCAAGCTTCCTTTAGGATATTTTACAGACCCGCGACCGCTAAAATGAGGATCCGTTGATGAAGGACTCCATTTATAAGTGCCTGCGTGCGACGTTCGTTCCTGCGAGTAATTTAACGACCGTCCAAAGCGCCAAATTTGAGGACTTTGAGTTTTATACTTTTAATGCTGAAAAGGTCGCTGCTCTTGGCGGCATAGACCACGAAAATTTCGCCTGCTTCAAAGACGGAAAGCTGTTGTGGGTGAGCCATTTTCCCCAAGGAGTTTGTTTGGGCGGGAATATCACCGGCTTCACAACTTTTTTTGAAGAAGGCAAAATCAGGCTTACTGACTTTTTCGGCTCCATTTACGAAGTTGAAATCTCGACAGGCGCTTTCAAATGTGTCGGGTGGACCAAATAGCCCGCAGCAAATCAAACCATCACCCTCGACGCCGGGCGTGATCTCAACCTCATCAGCCAGCAGAATGTCTCGACCTCGAACGCATGGTCGTTCAATGTCAGCGTGACCTTCACTGGCGCCACGCCAACCGGCGGCTCCATCGGCGGCTCCTTCGCCAACGGCAGCCGCCTCTACACCGACACGCCCACCACCATCATCGCTGACGACGCCCTGCGCGCCTATGCTGGCCGTAACACAATGCTGGCGGGCGCAGGCCTGTGGTCGAAGACCGGCAATCTCAAACTCGACACCGGCGATTTCGTCTTCGATAATTACAACAACCACGATACCTACACGGCAGCCTCCGCCAGCCTCTCGGTCACCCTCGGCGCCAACCATCCGTGGGACGGCACGCTCTCGGCGCAATACCGCAACCAGAGCGGCCTCACCTTCGCCACCATGGGCGCCGGCGATATCAACATCCGCAATCGCCCCAATCTCGACATCTCCGGCCTCAACCGGGATGTGAACAACATGAGCGTGGTGACCAGCCGCACCTCCTGGTCGTTCGCCACCCCGGCGCTGAACCTCTTCAAGCTCTATGATGATCTGTCGCTGGCGCGCAACACCATCAACACGCTGGCGGCCGGCGTGCCGCAAGCCGTGAAAGACAAGGGCGACTCTGGCGTCCGTGCCTATCAGCGCCTGATGCTGAATGGCCTGAGTGAAGATCAGGCGCGTTCGGTGATCGGCTCCGAGCTGTTCAACGGCGTTGTTGCAAAGATGGATGCGCTTGCAGCCATACGCGCCTCGGGCCGCACACCCGACAAGTTCGACTTGCTGCTTCTCGCGCAGGGCGAAACGCTGCTGTTCGGCTCGGCGAGCAAATATTCCGGCGGCTCCATCATGGTGGATTGCCCACAAAATGGAACGCGGTGCGAAATCGCGCTGGATTTTTTCAAGGCGAGCGTCGCCAACGATCCGAAATTCGTGTCGAACGTTCTTGCCGGCCTGCTGTTCAAGACTTCTGGCACGCTGGGAACGGCAAGCTCCTTCACGGCGCTCAACAATGCTGCGGAGGCCTTCAACACGTTGCTGCAATGCTCGCTCTACGAGCCGGCGACCTTTGCCAGGTTTGTCGGCGCAACCTCCTGGGCCGAGAGGCCCGCCGGGCTTGATGCGCTGATCTCGACGCTTGCGGCGGCGCGCGGCACGACCATTGAAAATTTGCGGGCTTTCTCAAATGACTGGGCCGCGACCTTTGGCGGATATGCTACGAATCCGTCTTCCCCGACAGCCGTTCTGCTCATGCAGAAATATGGTCTGGATCGAATCATCCCGTCCACCGGAGATCCTTCAACCGATCCGCGACTGAATGGGCGAGCCAACGACCAATCCGGATTGTTTGTTGATGCGGCTTTGATTGGTGTCCCGGGAGCGAAAGCTGTTGTCACCGGCGTCCGGTTTATCGGAACGCGTCTACTATTGGGCGCAACCGAGGAAGTCGTTGTGCTCGGAGCGGAGGGAACCGCCGCAAAAGCGATATTGGATGGGCTGGTCACACAGGGGCGGGCGACCATTGACGCTTCCGGACGTTATCTTGTCGCCGCCGGCGACCCCGTCGCCTCAAAAACCCTCGGAAATTTTGGCGAGGCAAGGCTGGCGGACGAGTTGGGGCTGGGGTTCAAGTCGACCGAAGAAACGTTTAGTGTGACGCTCCCAAACGGTACGTTGACGACGCGGAGAGTTGATGCTTTTGACAAAGGCACCATTTACGAGGTGAAGGCTGGCGTCGACGCAACCCTGACAAGCGCGATCAAACAGCAGGTTGAGGGCGACTTATACCTGTTAGCTACAAACCCTGACGTCAAAGCGATCAAGTGGGTGTTCTATCAGGGGGCCGATCCGAAACTGCTAAATTATTTAGCGGGCAAAGGCATTCCTTTTGTGGTGAAGTGATGGGGTACGTAAAAAACTCAGGTATTGTTTCACAGCTTCAATACTTGAAAGACATGACACCGACGCAAGCGATGGTCGAGACGCGTCGCATGCGCGAATCTGCCGAACAGAAATTGATTTCATTTCAGTCGGAACTGAGATCAGAGGGATTATGGCCCCTCTACGAGCTTGGCAATCTTTGCAATATTTTGAAATTCTTCGCCAGGAAAGTCAAAATGTTCAGATTAATCCATCCTGAGACTGGCGAATTCCTGAGCAAGATGGCGCGCGTCCAGCCAGAAGAAGCAACGCCTAAGGATTATCGATGGGTAAACATGGAGTTGGTCGATTGGCAATGTTTGTATGAATTCGACCAAGACTCAAATCAGATCATTTTAATTGCAGCATTTTATTTGGGTAATACATTGATAAAAAATTTCCCTAAACTCTCGTGGGGTTTGGGGAAAAAAGGAAAAACATGGCGGTATCCCAATCACCCTTCGGTATTATGGCCAAAAAAAGGGCGCGCACGTTTTCAATTGGAGCCAATAGGACAGGTGAATGGTGGGTTCGCGATGTTTGTTGAAACGGGCAGTTTTGAGCGGATGGAAATAGCCATTGGCCATTGGATAAAATTTGGGAATTTCACAATTGATTGAATTATTTTGTCTCCACGGTCACCCGCATCCTCACGGGGCGTGATCTGACCCTCTCTGCGGGGCATGACCTCGCGCTTATGGGCGGCACGTTTGTCTCCGCCGGGCGGGACGCGACGCTTGTGGCCGGCAACAACCTCGGCCTCAGCGCTGTTGCGGACACCACGCGTTCTCGTTCGTCGAACTGGGGTGTGACGCTTGGTGTACAGCAAAATGGCTGGTCGATTGGCGCCGATGGAGGCATGTCCGCCGCCAACTCCACCATTTATTCCAATGCGCAGGTGACGGCGGGTCGCGATGCCTCGTTTATTTCAGGTCAGGATATTTCCTTCATCGGCGCCAATGTAGGCGCCAGCACCATCACGCTCGACGCCGGGCGTGATCTCAACCTCATCAGCCAGCAGAATGTCTCGACCTCGAACGCCTGGTCCTTCAACGTCAGCGTAACCATCGGGCCGGACGGGCCCACCGGCGGCTCCATCGGCGGCTCCTTCGCCAACGGCAGCCGCCGCTACACCGACACGCCCACCACCATCATCGCTGACGACGCCCTGCGCGCCTATGCGGGGCGCAACACAATGCTGGCGGGCGCAGGCCTGTGGTCAAAGACCGGCAATCTCAAGCTCGACACCGGCGATTTCGTCTTCGACAATTACAACAACCACGATACCTACACGGCAGCCTCCGCCAGCCTGTCGTTCACCGCCGGCGCCAACCATCCGTGGGATGGCACGCTCTCGGCGCAATACCGCAACCAGAGCGGCCTCACCTTCGCCACCATGGGCGCGGGCGATATCAACATCCGCAATCGCCTGCGCGATATCTTTCGGCCTCGCTGAGCGCCGGAGTTTATCGGGTTCCGAACATGCGATCGCCGGCGTCGCCCAGGCCCGGCACGATATAACCGTGTTCGTTGAGATGGGAATCGATCGCAGCCGTCCAGATGCGCACATCAGGATGCGAACAACGCAGCTTTTCGATCCCCTCTGGCGCCGCCAGCAAACACACGAAGCGAATGTCGGCTGCGCCGGCTTTCTTCAATAATTCGACCGCTGCGCAGGCGGAATTGCCGGTCGCCAGCATGGGGTCCATGAGAATGACGATGCGATCCGCCATGTCCTTCGGCGTCTTGAAATAATATTCGACGGCTTTAAGGGTTTGCGGATCGCGGTACAGACCAATGTGGGCGACGCGCGCCGACGGCGCCAGTTCGAGCATGCCTTCGAGAAAGCCAGTGCCGGCGCGTAAAATCGGCGCGAAGACAAGTTTTTTTCCCGAAATGCAGGGAGAATGCATAGTGGTCATCGGCGTTTCGATCTCGACGGCGGCGGTCGGCAGATCGCGCGTCACCTCGTAGCAAAGCAGCATGCCGATTTCGCGAAGCAGCTCGCGAAACGCCTTGGTCGACGTGGCTTTGTCCCGCATGAGCGTCAGCTTGTGCTGCACCAGTGGGTGGTCGACGGTGACGACGCTTTTCATCAGCCATTCCTCATAGTCGTAAAAATCATCGCGGCAGCACGCACAGCCTGTGTCGAACCTCATGGCCACACCTTCCCTGACCTGGTTGGCGCCAGACCGAGGTGCGCGGCGAGGCTGGCGCCAATGTCAGCGAAAGTCTCGCGACAGCCAAGCGCGCGCGACGCAACGCCCGGGCCGAAGGCCAGGATCGGCACATGCTCGCGCGTGTGGTCCGTGCCGGGCCAGGTCGGATCATTGCCGTGATCGCCGGTCAAGACGACGAGGTCGCCGGGACGCAAATGCGTGGCGAGGCGTTGCAAACGTCCGTCAAAATCCTCGAGGCAGGCGGCGGCGCCAGCCACATCGCGGCGGTGACAAAAGTCCGTGTCAAGATCGAGATAGTTGGCGAACAACAACCCGCCGTCCGCCAAGGTGTGCATTGCGTCGGTGGTTTTTTCCATGAGGTCGGCGTGGCCCGCGCCTCTGATTTCCTTGCCGGTATTGCGATGCGCGAAAATGTCGCCGATTTTTCCAATGGTGACGACATCGCGACCGGCTTGCGCCGCGCCATCCAGCAGATTGCCATGTGGCGGCGGCATGGCGAAATCCTTGCGCCCGGGCGTCCGCACAAATGCGCCAGGCGACGCGCCAACGAAAGGCCGCGCAATAACCCGGCCAATGTTGAGCGGATCGACGAGGCTGCGCACGCGCTTGCAGAGATCGTAGAGACGCTGCAAGCCGAACGTCTCTTCGTGCGCGGCGATTTGCAGCACTGAATCGACCGAGGTGTACAGGATGGGCTTGCCGCTCGTCATGTGTTCTACGCCGAGTTCGTCAAGAATGTCGGTTCCCGACGCATGCTTGTCGCCAAGAATCCCCGGCAGTCCCGCCTGCGCGATGATGTCGCGCGTCAAGCCGGCTGGAAAGCTCGGACGCGTGTCGGGGAAATATCCCCACGCAAAATCGGCGGCGGCGCCGGCGATCTCCCAGTGGCCTGACGGCGTGTCTTTACCGGACGACGTTTCGACGCCATAACCCCACGCGGCCAACGGCGGATTTGCGCGCGACAAGCCGGCGTGCAGCGTGCCGGTCGAAGCCTCGCCCACCAGACCCAGCCCCAGACTGTCGAGATAGGGCGCGCGCAACAAGCCGTTGCGCAATCCGGGACGATCAGCACGGCCTTGCGCGCACGCGGCGGCGATGTGGCCGAGTGTGTCCGCGCCGGCGTCGCCGAAATCCGCAGCGTCCGCTGCGCCGCCGCAACCGAAGGAATCGAGGACCAGCAAAAACGCGCGAGCCACAGGCTTCTCCTAATCGCTAACGGCGCCGCTCACATCCGCCTCAATGTTGAAAGCGGCGGCGAACAAGGCGCGTGTGTAATCACTTTTCGGCGCCGCGAAAATTTCTTGCGCCGCGCCGCTTTCGACGACCTTGCCGTGACGCATCACCAGAAGGTCGGTAGCCAACGCACGCACCACCTTGAGATCGTGACTGATGAACATATAGGCGAGGTTACGGCGTTTTTGCAGATCGCGCAGCAAATCGACGATCTGCGCCTGCACAGACATATCGAGCGCCGACGTTGGCTCGTCGAGCACAACGAACTTCGGCTCCAGCGCCATCGCGCGGGCAATGGCGATGCGCTGTCGTTGACCGCCGGAGAACTCGTGCGGATAGCGGTCCATCGCGGCGGGATCGAGGCCGGTGTCGGCAAGCGCACGGGCGACGATTTCGCGGCGCTGCATCGGGTTGAGGCCTGGCTTTTGAATGGCCAGCCCTTCCTCGACGATTTCAGCGACTGACAAGCGCGGCGACAGCGAGCCGTAGGGATCCTGAAAGACAATTTGCATGTGCCGCCGCAACGGGCGCATCGCCTTTGCATTAACGCCGTCGATGCGTTGACCGAGGTAAGCGATTGCGCCTTGTGAACGGATCAGCCGCAACACGGCAAGGCCGAGCGTGGTTTTTCCGGAACCGGATTCGCCGACGACGCCCAGCGTCTGTCCCTCGCGCACGACAACATCGACGCCATCGACAGCCTTCACGTGCGCAACGGTGCGACGCAGAAAGCCGCGCTTGATGGGAAACCAGACGCGAATGTTGGCGGCGGTCACAACCGGCGGCGCCGCAGCGTCGGAGGGCGGCGGCGCGCCGCGCGGTTCGGCGGCCAGCAGGGCGCGTGTGTAGGCGTGTTGCGGGTTGGCGAAAACCTGCGCCACCGGCCCCGCCTCGACGATTTTTCCGCGCTGCATGACGCACACATCATCGGCGATCTTGCGGACGATGCCGAGATCATGGGTGATGAAAAGCATGGCCATGCCGAGCTTTTGTTGAAGCTGTTTCAGCAGGGTAAGGATTTGCGCCTGCACGGTGACATCAAGCGCCGTCGTCGGTTCGTCCGCAATGAACAAATCTGGACGGTTGGCGAGCGCCGTCGCGATCATGACGCGCTGGCGTTGTCCGCCGGAGAGTTGATGAGGATAGGCGCCAAGGCGCGAGGCGGGATCGGTAAGGCCGACTTCCTCGAGAAGTTCCACGACGCGCGCCTGGCGTCCGCGAGCCTGATTTGCGCCCGGTTGGCTTGCGCGCGGTTGGCCTGCGCCGTGCAAGGCGACAATTTCGCCAACCTGTTGCTCGATTGTGTGTAGTGGATTGAGCGAGGTCATCGGCTCCTGAAAGACCATGCTGATTTGGGCGCCGCGAATTTTCTGCAAGGTCGCTTCGTCGGACTGCAAGAGATCACGCCCCTTGTAGAAAATTTCGCCGGACGGAAAGGTCGCTGACGTCGAGCCGAGCAATCGCGCAATGGCGAGCGCCGTCACCGATTTGCCAGAACCGGATTCGCCGACGAGCGCCAACGTGCGGCCACGCGCCAGTTCGAACGACACGTTGTCGACAGCGGTGATTTGCTGCCCGTCTTGCGCGAACGCAACGCTCAGCCCGCGAACGCGAAGAAGGATTTCCTCAGCCTTTTCAGGACCGCTCAATGGACTGTCTTTCCGGATGTCTTGCGGAATGGCTTTTCGAAGGTCTTGCGCGGATCAAAAGCGTCGCGCACGGCTTCACCGACAAACACCAGCAACGACAGCATCAGCGCAATGGCGAAAAAACTTGAAAGGCCAAGCCACGGCGCCTGCAGGTTCGCCTTCCCCTGCAACAGCATTTCGCCAAGCGAGGGCGAACCTGGCGGCAGGCCGAGGCCGAGAAAATCAAGCGAGGTGAGAGTCGTCACCGAGGCGGTCACGATGAATGGCAGGAACGTCAACGTCGCCACCATGGCGTTTGGCAATACATGGCGCGCCATGATGCGCGCGTTGCCGAGACCCAAGGCGCGCGCCGCAGTGACGTATTCAAAATTTCGCGCGCGGAGAAATTCGGCGCGCACCACATGCACGAGATTGACCCACGAGAAGAGCAGGAGAATTCCCAGCAGCACGAAGAAACTCGGAGTCAAAATCGAGGAAACAATGATGAGGATGTAGAGGTGCGGCAGCGACGACCAGATTTCGATGAAGCGTTGAAACACAAGATCGAGCCAGCCGCCGAAATAGCCCTGCACGGCGCCAGCGAGGATGCCGATAACCGAGGAGACAGCGGCGAGAACGAGGCCGAACAGCAGCGATATTCGCACACCATAAATAAGCCGCGCCACAACATCGCGCCCCGCGTCGTCGGTGCCGAGCCAATCCATTTCAAGGTCCGCGCACGTCGCATTTGGCCGATCGGGGAAGCGGCGTTTCAAGGTTGGCTCGCATTGTTGCTGGCTCAGCATCCAGGTGGGCGGCGAGGGCGCGGGCGTTGGAACGTCGAAATTCACCGTGCGATAGGAGAAATGCACGGGCGGCCACACCATCCAGCCGTTTTGCGCAATCTCCCCGGCAATCACGGGATCGCGATAATCGGTTACGGCGAGAAAGCCGCCAAACTTTTCCTCGGCGTAGTCGCGCACGATGGGAAACAGAACTTCGCCTTTGTAGAACGCCAAAATTGGCCGGTCGTTGGCGAAAACCTCGGCGAACAAGGAGAGGCCGAAAAGCACGACGAATATCCAGAACGACCCGTAGCCGCGACGGTTGCCGCGAAAATTGGCGAAGCGACGACGATTGACCGGCGTCAGCTTGAGCCAGCCCTTCGCCGGCAGTTGCGGCGCCAGCGGCGCGGGCGCGTTTGACGCCAATTCCCCGTCTAGGGCGTCGTGCGTCATCTCACACCTCTCGCGTCTCGAAATCGATGCGGGGATCGATCCATGTGTAGGTGAGATCGGAGAGCAAGTTCACCACAAGCCCGAGCAACGCGAAGATGAAGATGTTGGCGAATACGACGGGGTAATCGCGGTTCATGACGGATTCGTAGGTGAGCAAGCCCAATCCATCGAGCGAGAAAATGCTTTCGATCAGCAGCGACCCGGTGAAGAAAGCGCTGACGAACGCACCCGGGAAGCCGGCGACGACAAGCATCATGGCGTTGCGAAACACATGTCCGTAGAGAACGCCGTTTTCGCTCAGGCCTTTCATGCGCGCGGTTAAAACATACTGCTTGCGGATTTCATCGAGGAAGGAATTTTTGGTGAGAAACGTCGAAGTCGCAAACGAGCCCAGCACCAGCGCGGAAACCGGCAACACGATATGCCAGAGGTAATCGAGAACCTTTCCGGCGACCGACAAGTCGGCAAAATTGTCGGAGGTTAGCCCGCGCGAGGGAAATATCTGCCAGAACGAGCCGCCGGCGAACAGGATGACCAGCAGCACGGCGAACAAAAAACTTGGGATGGCGTAACCAACGATGACAACCGCCGATGTCCACGTGTCGAAGCGCGTGCCGTCGCGCATGGCCTTGCGAATGCCCAGCGGAATCGAAATGGCGTAGGAGAGCAACGTCATCCACAAACCCAGCGAGATCGAAACCGGCAATTTTTCAAGGATGAGAGACAACACCGATTTGTCCTTGAAAAAGCTGCGCCCGAAGTCGAGGCGCGCGTAATTCGACAGCATCAACCAGAAGCGCTGCAACGGCGGCTTGTCGAAGCCGAACTGCTTCTCGAGTTCGGCGATGAATTTGGGGTCCAGCCCCTGCGAGCCACGATAGCGGGAGTCGCCCGCTTGCGCCGCAAGATTGGCGCCGACATCGTTGGCGCCGCCGCCAACCCGCGCGCCGCCGCCCTGATCAAGCCCCTGCAATTGGGCCAGAACGCGCTCCACCGGACCGCCAGGCGCAAACTGGACGATGACGAAAGATATGAGAAGAATTCCGAGCAGCGTCGGAAGCATCAACAAGATGCGTCGAGCAATGTAGGCCGCCATGAATGTCGCCGCGTTCCCTTCGCCCGATCAGCCGGGATAGCCGATTTTCTTCGCTTTGTCGTCATCCCACCACCATGTGCCGACGGAAGAATACGAGTATTTTGGGGCTCGCGCCGGACGCGAAAAAACATCCCAGTAGGCGACGCGCACATTGCGCGACAGCCACATGGGCACCCGGTATCGCCCGGCGCGAAGCACCCGGTCGAGCCCGCGGCAGGCAACGTTGAGCGCCTCGCGCGTTTGCGCTTTGGCGATGCGATCAACGAGCGCATCGACGACGGGATCGGCGATGCCCGCCATATTGCGGGAGCCCGGCGTTTGCGCCGCTTTCGACCCATAGACGTTGACGAGGTCGATACCTGGCGTCAGCGAGCCACCAAGATTTACGCTGGCGATGTCGAAATCGAAGGCATCCGTGCGGCGCTTGTATTGCACGGCGTCGACGATGCGCTGACGCGCGTCAACGCCGAGTTTCTTGAGGTTGGCGATGAATGGCTCGGTGTGCGGCTGCAAGCCAGAGGAAAAATCCAGAAATTCAAGGGTGAAGGGTTTGCCGTCCGGCAACAACAGACGCCCGCCCTCGCGTTTGCAGCCGGCAGCGCGAAGCAACTCGTCGGCCTTGCGCAGCAGGTTGCGGTCAGAACCCGAACCATCCGACACGGGCGGCGACCACGGCTCGCCAAAAACCGCATCGGCAAGCGAGCCGCGAAAAGTCTCCAGCAGCTTGAGTTCGTCGCCTTCGGGCTTGCCCTTCGCCTCGAGATCGCCGCCCTGAAAATAGGATCGCGTACGGGCGTAGGCGTCGTACATGATGTTCTTGCTGGTCCATTCAAAGTCAAAGCAATTGTTGATGGCTTCGCGGATGCGGATGTCGTTGAACTGCGGACGGCGGAGGTTGAAGTTCCAGCCCTGCGAGGTCCGGGCGCGACCGTCCGGCAGTTCCTCGCGCTTTACGCGGCCATCCCTGGCGGCGGGAAAATCGTACTGGGTCGCCCAGAAGCGCGCTGTGTATTCCTCGTGATAATTCATGCGGCCAGACTTGAAATCCTCAAAGGCGATCTGGCGTTCCCGAAAATACTCATAGCGTACGCGATCAAAATTGTTGGCGCCGACATTTACCGGAAGATTGCCGCCCCAGTAGTCCTTGACGCGTTCAAATTCGACGAAGCGGCCCTGTTCGAATTTGGAAACCTTGTAGGGGCCGGAGGCCAGCGGCGGTTCGAGGCTCGAGGCTTCGAAATCGCGCGTCGAATAATATTTCGCGGAAAAGATCGGCAAGCCCGCGACGATCAGGTGCATGTCGCGGCTTCGCTGCGGGCTAAACCGCACCACGCAGATGTCGTCACCCTCGGCCTCGGCGCTGACAAGTTCGGCAAGAATCGACTTGTAGACCGGATGGCCCCTGGTTTTGAGCGTCATCATCGACCACGCCACATCTGCAGCGCCCAATCGCGCGCCATCGTGAAAGCGCGCCTCGGGGCGCAGCACAAATTTATAGGTGAGCTTGTCGGCGCTGATGCGCACCGAGCTGGCGACGAGGCCATACATGGCGCCCGGCTCATCGCCGCTGCCGGCCATGAGCGTGTCGAAGGTGGCGTCCATGCCGGCGGCGCCATCGCCCTTGAAGACATAGATGTTGAAGGTGTCGAAGGAGTCAAAATTCTGGTTGCCGGAGGTTTGCTTGATCTGGACAATCAGCGAACCGCCCTTCGGCGCCTGCGGATTGATGTAGCCAAAGTGCTTGAAGTCGGCCGCCTCGCCGAGTTCGCCGAACGTCGAAAGCCCGTGCGTTTCCACGTCGCCGTCAGCGCCTTGAGAGCGAGCCGTGCGCGGCAGCGCCAGCGCGCCAATTGCAGCCGAGCCAGTTCGCATGGCGTCGCGTCGGGTGAACGTCATGGGTGCCTGTCGACCGGGTTGCGGGTGGGTAACGGAATTGGCGGGAGTATCGCGGCTTTTTGAAAATTTTCAAACCGCAGCCGCCCGGGTCCCAGACATGGGCGCCATCGGCTCACTCAACGCGCAATTGCCGGAAGCGCCGCAGCCCTCGCTCGCATCCTGCAGAACGGGGCGCACATCGTCCATGTTTCGACGGCGCCGCCAGCCGCTCAGGGCGCCGGAAGCGGCGGCGCGTTGTCGGTGATCGAACGCAGGTAAGCGATGATGTCGGCGCGCTTGGCGGGATCGCGCTCGCCGGCGAAGGCCATCTTGGTTCCCGGAACAAAGCCCTTGGGATTGGCGAGGAACTTGTTGATATCGTCATAGGACCATGCCTCGCCCTTCGCCTTCAGGGCGTCGGAATAACCGGCGAACGAAGTGGCGGCCATCTTGCGGCCGACGATGTCGTGCAAGTTCGGGCCGGTCGGCTTGTCGGTAGCGCCCTTCTCCAGGGTGTGGCAGGTGGTGCAGACCTTTGCCGCAGCCTCGCCCTTTTTCGGGTCTGCCTTGGCGAGCAAGGCCGGCAGCGGCACGTCCGGGGCAGGCGCAGCCGCAGCCGCAGCGCCACCGGCGGCGGCCTCGGTCGCGGCGGGCAACGCGTAGCCCGGCTCATGCATGTGTGGACGCGAGAAAACCGCGCTAGAGACAACGCTGAGACCCATTGCGAAAAGCAGCGTGCCGAGAAACGCGCCCGCCATTTTATTGAGTTCGAAGGAATCCATTCCCGCAGGCTCCAGGTTCGCCAATTGGCAGCGCTAGTACCCGGAATCAAAGATTCCGGGTACGTCGATTTTGTTGAAGTATCCACTTATCATCTCCAGAAAGCGCGTCACTGCGTGACTCACTTTCTTCCGATGGTGGATACTAGCCGACCAGTCGAGCCGTTGATTACCTGCTTTGACGGCGCTTTGGCAACACGTATAAGCGGCCATCCAATGCTACCTTTTGCCGCCATATGAACTCGCCGCTGGTCATCATCCCCGCCCGCATGGCCGCTTCGCGCCTGCCGGGCAAACCGCTCGCCGACATCCATGGGGAGCCGATGATCGTGCACGTCTGGCGGCGCGCCGTGGAGGCGGATATCGGCCCGGTCGTCGTCGCGGCGGATACGGCTGATATCGTCGATGCCGTGGTCGCGGCCGGCGGTCGCGCCGTGTTGACCGCCGCGCACCACCCTTCCGGCTCCGACCGGATTTTCGAGGCGCTGCGCCAGGTCGATCCCGACAGCGCGCATGATGTGATCGTCAATGTGCAGGGGGATTTGCCAACCGTGTCGCCGGCGAGCTTGCGAGGGGTTGTGAGCCTGCTTGAGGACAACGGCGTCCATATCGCCACTGCGGCTGCGGAAATCCGGCGCGCCCATGAGCGCGAGGATCCCAACGTCGTGAAAGTCGTCGGCAGCGAGATTGCGCCGGGACGGCTGCGGGCGTTGTATTTCACGCGCGCCATCGCGCCGTCAGGCGACGGGCCGCTATATCACCACATTGGCCTTTACGCCTATCGGCGGGCGGCGCTCGAACGATTTGTCAACTTGCCGCCCTCGCCGCTGGAATTACGCGAAAAGCTGGAACAACTGCGCGCACTGGAGGCGGACATGCGCATCGACGTCAGGATCGTCGACGAGGTTCCGCTGGGCGTCGACACGCCAGACGATCTGGAACGCGCCCGCGCCATGCTGGCGCCGGGGCGACCGGCATGAGCGCAGCATGAGCGCAGCATGAGGGATTGGCGCCGCAAAGCCCCTGCCGTGGAACGCAACCGCGAGCCGATCCTGCAGGTGCTACAGAGGATTTTGCCGCCGCGCGGGCTGGTTCTGGAGATCGCCAGCGGGACCGGCGAGCATTGCGTGTTTTTGGCGCAGGCGCTGCCGTCGTTGACATTCCAGCCGAGCGACCCCGACCCCGCCAACCTGCAAACCATCGAAGCGTGGCGGGCGCACGCCGGGCTCGCCAACGCGCTCCCGGCGCTGCCGCTCGACGCCAGCGCGCCCGCCTGGCCGGTCGGCGCCGTCGATGCGGTGGTGTGCATCAACATGATCCATATTTCGCCGTGGGCGGCGAGCGAGGGGTTGATGCGCGGCGCGGCTGGCCGGCTGGCCGTTGGCGCGCCGCTGTATTTGTATGGACCCTATCTTCGCGACGGCGTCGAAACAGCGCCCGGCAATCTCAACTTCGACGCGGACCTGCGTCGCCGCAACCCGGAATGGGGACTGCGCCAACTCGCAGACATATCGTCGCTCGCTGCATTGAACGGCTTTGGACCGCCCGAAGTGACCGACATGCCGGCCAACAATATCAGCGTCGTGTTTCGCCGAATTTAGTCCGCGCCTTGAAGTGGCGCGTCTGCGGTGTTTTCCCCGATACGCGCCAGGGCGCGCTGGAAATTGCGCCCGGTTTGTGGGAGACGAGCGCCACGGCGCGCGCCGCGCCACAGGTTTCGCTGCACCGAGAGTTTCGTCATGTCGGATAAAAAAATCATCGCCTACCAGGGCGAGCCGGGAGCCAACTCGCACATCGCCTGCAACGAGATGTTTCCGGATTGGCGACCCCTGCCCTGCCCCAGCTTTGAGGATGCGTTTGCTGCGATCTCCGAGGGGACGGCAGGGCTCGGCATGATTCCGGTGGAAAATTCCATCGCCGGGCGGGTTGCGGACATCCACCATTTTCTGCCCGACGCCGGGCTGCACATCATTGGCGAATTCTTTCTGCCGATCCATTTTCAGTTGCTGGCGGTTCCCGGCGCCTCCCTGGCAACGCTGCGCAGCGTCTACAGTCACGTGCACGCCTTGGGGCAATGTCGCAAGGTGATCCGCCAATACGGCTTGCAACCCTTCGTCGCCAGCGACACCGCCGGATCGGCGCGCCAGGTGGCGGAATGGGCAGACCCGACGCGCGCCTCCCTGGCGCCCAAACTAGCCGGCGAAATTTACGGGCTGCAAACCCTCGCCGACAATGTCGAGGATGCGGACCACAACACGACGCGATTCATCGTATTGTCGAAAACGCCGCAGCTCCCGGCGCCCGGCGCCGGCCCGATTGTGACGACGTTTCTTTTTCGCGTGCGCAACGTGCCTGCGGCGCTCTACAAGGCGCTCGGCGGTTTCGCCACAAATGGCGTCAACATGACAAAACTGGAAAGCTACATGGTCGATGGCGAATTCGCCGCGACGCAGTTTCTCGCCGACGTCGATGGGCGCCCGGAGGATGCCGGCATGCGCCGGGCTCTGGAGGAACTCGCCTTTTTCACGCACGAGATCAAAATTCTCGGTGTTTATCCCGCGCACCCCTTCCGCATCGAAACGCAACGGGGCGCTGAGTGATCAGCCGGCGGCGAGTTGCGCTTGCTGGACCTGCTGCAGCATGTCTTCGCCAAACTGCAGGATAAGCGTTTTCAGTTCTGGCTCACCGACGCCAGCGGCGGCTTGCTGAATGCTTGTCCAGCGGGTTTTTCGCTGGTCTTTTTCACGCCAGTTTTTGCGTTGGTGCGTCACCAGCAGCGGGAACACCTCAACCTGAACTTCCAGAACCGCGCCGTTTTTCAGGCGCTTCTTGTAGAAGTATTCGCCAACCGGGGCCTCGGCGACGATCCCTTCGATGCCGGCTTCCTCGAGCGCTTCGGCAGCGGCGGATTGGGAGCCGGTTTTGCCTTTCATGCGCCATCCCTTGGGCAGCACCCAACGGCGCGTTTCGCGCGACGACACCAGCAGTATCTCGATGGAACGACCGATGCGCCACGGCAGGGCAGCTATCTGCCTGGTTCCGCCGGTCGTATCGAAAGTGGCTCTAACCTCGTTCATCCCTCAACCCGGAAAAGCCGGGCTGCAGGCCCGACCCGATAAAATATGCAAACGTGAATATATGATGCCCGATTCGGTCGGTTGATTACAGTATGCTGATACGGTCAAAAATGGGTTGAGGGTATTGCTACCCGCGCAACCCCGTCGCAGAAGCTTTCAGGAGGAACCCGGTATGCTGGAATTTATCAATCCGCCGACAGTACAGACGCCGGGCTCGAGGTACTCGCAGGCGGTCGTCATCCATCCCGGCGCGCGACGCCTGATCCTTTCCGGCCAGGTCGGGGCTGACGCCACCGGCGCAATCCGCGAGGGTCTGGCGCAGCAGACCGAACAAGTCTTCGACAACATCGAGGCGGTTCTGACAGCCGCAGGGATGCAGATGAGTGATCTGGTGAAGCTGGTGATTTTCTGCGCGGTTCCCGGCGGCTCTGCAGTGGTGCGTGAGATCCGTAATCGCCGGCTTGCGGGGCACGCCCCCGCCAGCACGTTTCTCCAGGTTGCGGGGCTGGCCAACCCTGCTTATCTCATCGAAATCGAGGGCGAAGCGGCGCGTGAGCCGTGATCGCGACAGTCGTTTCAATGGAGAGGCTTCGCCATGACAACCATCAACCATGTCAGATTGAAAGTTGAGGGGATGACGTGCCAAGGCTGTGTCACTTCGGTAACGCGGATCGTGGCGCGAATTGACCCTTCCGCGCAAGTTTCGGTGGACCTCGCGACAGGTGACGTGACCGCGGTTACAGTTGCGACGCCGCCCCAACTGATCGAGGCGATCCAAAGCGGCGGCTTTACAGCTCATCCTGCCTGAAGCCAGGGGGATCGCCGGGGCGCCCTGATGAGCCGTAGGGCGGACGGGGGATGCCGAGGTGCGCGGCTTTCAATGCGTTTGACCAGCGGTCCCGCAGATCGTGAAAATAGGGTTCGGCGTAATCGATGCGCTCGTCGACTTCGAGCGACAGCGCGTTGCGTCGGTACAGGAGGATGTCTATCGGCAGGCCAACGCTGAGGTTGGAGCGCATGGTCGAATCCATGGATATCAGCGACAGTTTCAGCGCATCCAGCAAGTCCGTCGTGTAGCTGACAGCCCGGTCGAGAACGGGTTTGCCATACTTGTATTCGCCGATCTGGAAGAACGGCGTCTCCTTGCCGCACTCGATGAAATTGCCAGCCGAATAAATCATGAACAGGCGGAGCGGATCGGCGCCAATCTGACCGCCGAACAGAAACGAAACCTCGAAACGTACGTTGCTTTGCTCATAGGCGCCCGCTTCCAAATCGCGAATGCGGCGAATGGTTCGGCCAATCAGCTGGGCCGCGTCGAACATGCTTTTACAGTCTGTCAGCTTCTCAGCTTCGCCCGTCTCGGGGTTTTCGACGCCGGTTGAAACCATGTGGATGACGCTTTGGGTGGCCGCCAGATTGCCAGCCGTGGCAATCGCCATGGCATACCGTCCCGGCTCGACAAAACGGTGCAACTTGCGAAACGTCGAGATGTTGTCGAGACCGGCGTTGGTGCGCGTATCGGCGATCATGACGAGGCCGTCGCGAACGAGGATGCCGCAACCATAGGTCATGTGCGTCTGCTCCGCTGGTGAGGCTTGGTGCTAACTCTGTACCTGCCTCTGTACCTGCTGATTCCCTGTCTCGTCGAGACCGGGTTTGCGCTGCGGCGACAGAACCCGCACACGCACATCGAGCGATTCCTTGCCGCCGCCGGTACGAGTGCCGCGCACCGGCGCCGCCCCGAGGTAATCGAGGCCAATGGCCACGCGCACATGCTGTTCGTGCGGGCAAATGCAGTTCGCAGGGTCAAAGCCCGCCCATCCCAGACCGTCAACCCAGGCTTCCGCCCAAGCGTGGCCTGCCTGTTGTTCGGTAACGCCATCGGTGCGTAGAAAATAGCCGGAAACGTAGCGCGCGGGGATGCCAAGGCAGCGGGCGCATGCAATGAAGATATGGGCGAAATCCTGACAAACGCCGCGACCTATTTCCAACGCCTCGCCGGCGGTGGTCCCGCTATCGGTTGGGGCGGCGTCAAAGGTAATCTTTTCGTGGATGTGGGACATCAACGCATGCGTCTGCGCGAGGCTGCCTATTTCGCCCTGGCTCGCCTGATGCGCAAACTCGCGAAGGTTGGGGTCAATATGGGTGAGCGGCGTATGCCGCAAGAAAACTTCAATCGGTACACGCTCCACCGCGCCGGACAACATTCCGGCGTTGTCGAATGTCTCGACATCGCCCTCGGCTGTTATGACCAACCGCGAAATCGGGCCGTCGAGCGAGAAGTTGTGCAAGATGTTGCCGAAGGCGTCCTCGCGCGCGTCCAGCCGGCACTCCAGATCGACATTGGTTCGCCACGCAAAAATCCGCTGCGAAACATCGCTGCGCGGGGTCATCCGGAGGATTTGAGCGACCGATTTCGCCGGCGGATCGTAAGTGTAGGCGGTGCGGTGCTGAATGTGAATTCGCATGGGGCCTAACTTACCAGATACTGTTCCGAAATGGCGGCGCCGAGTTGATAGTTGTCGTCAATAAAGCCGGTGACGAATTCGTGCAGACCGCTACCGAAAATCGCGTCGATGTCGGTGTTTTCGAGACGCGTGAGGACAGAGCGGGCGAGCTTCTGCGCGCTCCCCTGGCGCCCGTAAGTGCGCGAAAAGGCGTCCAGCATTTCAACGATCTTGCTGTAACAAAAAATCAGCGAGCGCGGCATTTCGCGGCGCAAAATGAGCAGGTCAGCGACAAGCCAGGGTTTAACGCCGCCCCGATATACCCATTGATACGCCGTCAACGCCGAGACGGCGCGCAGAATCGCCGCCCATTGAAAATAATCGACAGGGCCGCCGACCGCCTCCTCGGTGGGCAGGAGCAGATTGTATTTGACATCAAGAATACGCGCGGTGTTGTCAGCGCGCTCGAGGTAAAGGCCGAGTTGGGTGAACCAGAATCCATCGTTGCGCAGCATGGTGCGGTGCGCAGAGCCGTCAACATGGAGAGCCACTGTCATAACGCTTTCGAGAAATTCACCGACGCGGTCGGTTGGGCTGGCGCCCGGAACGCGGCTCGACTTCTGCAGGTTGCGCAATTCCAGCCACCCCGCATTGATGGTTTCCCACATCTCGACCGTAAGCGCCGTGCGCACGGCGCGCGCGTTGGCCCGGCCAAACTCGATGCAGCTGACGATGGAAGAGGGATTGCGCGGGTCGTAGACGAGGAAATCGATGACGTCTGAAGCTCGCGGCGCGTCGTAGTAATGTGCAAACAGATTGTTGGCGCCGGACGCCAGCAGCGCGCTTTGCCATTCGGTGCCGGAACCGCCGTAGGCGACGGGTAGCGAGGCAAGCCGTTGCGTCACATTGACGATCCGCGCGAGGTAATCGGCACGCTCGATGTTGCGCGCCAGCCAGTAGAGGTTGTCCGCAGTTCTCGCCAGCATGTTCAGGCGATCCCCGCATCGTCGACGACCCACGTATCTTTGGTGCCGCCGCCCTGGCTGGAGTTGACCACCAGCGATCCTTGCTTGAGCGCCACCCGCGTCAGACCGCCGGGAATGACGCTGACGCCATCGGCGCCGGTCAACACGAACGGTCGCAAGTCAACGTGACGCGCCGAAACGCCCTCGGCGAACGAGGTCGGGCACGTCGACAAAGCCAGCACCGGCTGCGCGATATAGTTGGCGGGATCCCTGGCGAACTTCTGGCCGAACGCCTCAATTTCAGCGCGCGTCGCATGCGGTCCCACCAACATGCCGTAACCGCCGGAACCATTGACTTCCTTGACCACCAGTTCAGACAAATGCTCCTGCACATACTTGCACGCGTCGGGCTCTCGGCATCGCCACGTCGGGACATTCGGCAGTAGTGGCTCTTCGTTCAGGTAAAACCGGATGATGTCGGGTATGTAGGTATACACCGCTTTGTCGTCCGCCACGCCGGCGCCGACCGCATTGGCGATGGTGACGTTGCCGGCATGATAGGCGCTCATCAGGCCGGGGACGCCGAGCGTCGAATTCCGGCGAAATGTGAGGGGATCCAGGTATTCGTCGTCAACGCGCCGGTAGATGACGTCAACCCGGCGCGGTCCCTCTGTCGTGCGCATGTACACCGCTTCATCGCGCACAAACAGGTCGCGGCCCTCCACCAGTTCGACGCCCAGTTTGTCGGCCAGAAACGAATGTTCATAATACGCGGAATTGTACTGGCCGGGCGTCAGCACAACGAGCGTCGGCTCGCGCGAGGCGGCAGACGGGGCGACAGAGCGCAGGCTCGCCAGCAGCTCATTGGGATAGGTTTCGACCGGCGCAACGGAATGGGCTGCGAACAGGTCGGGCAGCAGACGCATCATGATTTCGCGATTTTCGAGCATGTAGGAAACGCCCGAGGGTGTGCGCACATTATCTTCGAGAACCAGAAAATTGTCTTCCGATGTGCGCACCAGATCGACGCCGGAAATGTGCGCGTAAATGTGATGGGGGACGGCGCGGCCAGCCATTTCCGGACAATAAGCGGCGTTTTGGTAAATCAGGTCTTTTGGCACAATGCCGGCGCGAAGGATTTCGGCGGTGCCATACACATCGGCAATAAACAGGTTTATCGCCCGGACCCGCTGCACCAGGCCAGCCTCAAGGTGGCGCCACTCGCTGCGGCCGATAATCCGCGGCACGATATCAAAGGGGATCAAGCGCTCCGCCTGCTCGGCGTCGCCATAGACAGCGAATGTGATACCGATCCGCCGAAACATCAGTTCGGCTTGAGCCCGGCGCGACGCCAGAATTTCAGGCGGCGCTTCGGCAAGCCAGCGCGCCACCTCCCGATAAATCGGGCGGACGCCAGCCTGGTTGGGTCTCATTTCATCAAACGGCACGACTGCCATTCCCGGCGCCTCCGTGGGAGTAGGGTAGATTTAGCAAGCAAATCCCGTACCACCAAGCCTCGACGTAGCTTTGATGTTGGGTGGGGTTTTGCTGGGGGCGGGGTGGGGGCGGGTGGCGGGGGGGTGCGTGGCGGTTGACGCGGGGCGGTTGCGATAGCCACTCTCTTGACCGGCGTTGCGACGATTCGCAGTCGCTGACGGCGCAGGTAATATCATCGGCAGGGCGAACGATTCGTGATCGACGCTTTTACGTCAGCCATCAACGCGCTCTTTACGACCCGAACATCGGCGAGGACGCTGTGGAAGGCAGGCGGCGTTGGCCAATGTGTTTGATCCCGGACTTTGATGGTGCATTATTTTCTCCGCAATGGAGGGATGCGCTTTGGGACAGATTCTTCATGGGAGCGCCACAACGACAGAGGCGGTCCGTCGAGCGATACAACATAGTCAAGCGA
>JAYTTW010000305.1:0-14922 GCA_043744855.1 Hyphomicrobiales bacterium | reverse complement strand
GAGCGCGATGACGCTTCTTCGAATCGTCGTCGCACTCCAGGTTTTTGATTGAGCATGATCTTTTCCGAAAACCGGCGTCCACTTTTCGGGATCATGCTTTAATGCATACCGTTGCCGGCGCTGGTGAAATAACCGGAGACCTTGGGGCCGATGATAACGAGCGAGACAATCAGGACGATGCTGAGCGTCGTGCCGATGATCCCGTATTCGATATTGGCCGTACCGGCTTCACAACGGAAAAACCTGCTGAGCAATGCTTGCATTCTCATCCCCTGCGCCGAGACGCCCGGAGATCGAAGCTCCGATGAGGCTGATTATGCGGGTTTGAGGTTACCGTAGGGTAAACAGCCATCAGTGAAGGATTTGACTCAAAAACAATCGCGTCCGCTCATGTTGCGGATTTTCGAAAAACGCTTCTGGTTCAGCCGCTTCGACGATTTCTCCGGCGTCCATGAAAATCACCCGGTCCGCCACCTGGCGGGCAAAACCCATCTCGTGCGTGACGCACAACATGGTCATGCCGGCCTCGGCAAGCTCGACCATCGTGTCCAGAACTTCCTTGACCATCTCCGGATCCAGCGCCGAGGTGGGTTCGTCAAACAACATCACCTTTGGCGTCATGCACAGGGCCCGCGCAATGGCGACGCGTTGCTGCTGGCCGCCGGACAGTTGACCGGGGTACTTGCTGGCCTGCTCGGGAATCTTTACGCGCTGCAAAAATTGCATGGCGATTTCGTCAGCCTGCTTTTTCGGCGTCTTGCGGACCCATATTTGAGCCAGCGTGCAGTTTTCGAGCACTGTCAGATGCGGAAACAAATTGAAATGCTGGAACACCATGCCGACCTCGCGGCGCACTTCGTCAATCTTCTTGAGGTCGTTGGCAAGCTCAACGCCTTCGACGACGATGCGCCCGCCCTGATGCTCCTCCAAACGATTGATGCAGCGAATCAGAGTCGATTTGCCCGACCCGGAGGGACCGCAAATGATGATCTTCTCGCCGCGCGCCACCTCAAGGTTGATGTCGCGAAGCACATGAAAGGCGCCATACCACTTGTTGACGCCGCTCATCGAGACAGCGGTATCAGCAGAGTTGCGGGATACGGTCATGATGCGCCCTAATGATTGCGGCTGGTCGACAACTGGCGCTCGACCATGGCGGAGTAGCGCGACATGCCGAAGCAAAACACGAAATAAAACAAGGCTGCAAAAACATAGCCCGTCGTCGAGATGGTGGGGCCGGCCCAAACCGGATCGAGGCGCGCGGTGTCGACGGTGCGCAGAAAATCCGCGATGCCGACAACGGCGACGAGGGTGGTGTCCTTGAACAGGCCGATAAAGGTATTGACGATGCCGGGAATGACGGTGGTCAGGGCCTGCGGCAGAACGATCAATCGCATCATCGGCCAGTAGCCGAGGCCGAGCGACTGCGCGCCCTCAAACTGGCCTTTGGGCACGGCCTGCAAGCCGCCGCGTACAACCTCGGCCATATAAGCCGAGGCAAACAGCGATATGCCGATGAGCGGACGCAGCAGACGGTCAGGCGTCCAGTTGGCCGGCACGAACAGCGGCAACATCAGGTTGGCCATGAAGAGCACCGTGATGAGCGGCACGCCGCGCACAAATTCGATGAACACGACGGAGCAGAATTTGACGATGGGCAGGCGGGAACGTCGCCCCATGGCCAGCAACACGCCGCCCGGCAACGACACGACGATGCCGACCAGCGACACCAGCAGACTGACGAACACACCGCCCCACAAATCCGTCGGCGCCGTTTGCAGCCCAACCGCCTCCCAGCCGTGCAGGAAGATGAAGGCGAAGACGGGATAGACGACGAAGAAGAGCAGCCCGCCGAGGGATTTGCGCGGCGCGCGGGGCCACAGCAGCCAGACGATCAGCAGTGCGCCGGCAATCAGGCACAGATTGACGCGCCAGACGCTTTCACGCGGATAGGACGCGTACATGAAATACGAAAACTTCGCCGCCACGTAGGCCCAGCAAGCGCCAGCCCCAGGGGCGCGGCAGGCGGCGCCATCAGGGGCGCTCCAAACCGCGTCGACCACCAGGTAACGCACCAGACCCGGCAACAGCCAGGCGACCATCGCCAGCCCCAGAACCGACATGAGGGTTGAGCCCGGCCCGGCGAAAAGACGCGCCCGCGCCCACGCCATCGCGCCATGCACCGAGGCAGGCGGCGGCAGTTGCGGCGACGGCGCCTGCCGAACAAAGGTTGTATCTGGCGCCGCGCTCATCGTCATGTCAGCGCTCCGCCAACGACATGCGGCGATTGTAGAGGTCCATCGCCAGCGAGGTGACGAGTGAAATAAACAGATAAACCGCCATGGTGATGGCGATGACCTGGACAGCGGCGCCAGTGTTGTTGAGCACCGTCCCGGTAAACACCTGAACCAGATCGGGATAGCCGATGAACACCGCGAGCGAAGAGTTCTTGGTCAGGTTGAGATACTGGTTGGTGAGCGGCGGCACGATGACGCGCATTGCCTGCGGAATCGTCACCAGCTTCAAGGTCACGCCGGGGCGCAGCCCGAGCGCGTAAGCCGCCTCGTTCTGGCCGCGCGCCACAGACTGTATGCCGGCGCGCACAATCTCGGCGATAAACGTCGCGGTGTAGAGAACGAGGCCCATCTCGAGAGCGACGAATTCCGGCCGCACCTGCAGGCCATTGCCAAAATTGAAGCCGCGCAAGACAGGTAATTCAAAAGTGAGAGGCTCGTGCAACACCAGCCACGCCACGACCGGCAGACCGACGATCAGCGCCGTGGAAATGAGCCCCACGGGCGTTTGCGCGCCGGTCGCAAGCTGGCGGCGTCGCGCATAAACCGCGACCGCTGCCGCCAGTGCGATACCCGTCAGCAGCGTCCATGCGATCCAGATGGCGCCGTCGCTGAATTTCACCTCTGGTAGAACCAGACCACGGTTGTTGAGGAAGGCGACGCCGAACAGCGAAACCGAATTTCGCGGCCCCGGCAGCGGCGACAGCACCGCGTTGTACCAGAACAGCAGTTGCAGCAGCAGCGGGACGTTGCGCAGGGTTTCGACATAGAGGGTCGCGAGTTTGGCGACCATCCAGTTCGATGACAGGCGCGACACGCCAACCAGAAACCCAAGCAACGTCGCCAGCACCACGCCGATGCCAGCGACCAGCAACGTATTCAGCAAGCCGACAACAAAGGCGCGACCATTGGTCGAAACCGCCGTGTACTCGATCAGGGTCTGGTTGACGTCGAAGCCGGAAGTCTTGTTCCAGAAATCGAAATTGGTGGGAATGTTGCGGGCGCGCATGTTGGTGACGGCGTTATCGACCGCGCCCCATACAAGAAACGCCAGCCCGGCCAGCAACAACACCTGCCAGACAATGCCGCGCACGACAGGGTTTCGCCATAGCGGCACGCCAGGCGCCGGCGCTGCGGGCGCAACCTGGCTCATTGCAGCCTCCGCGTGCCGACGGCGGCCGGCTCCGGCGCTGGGGGCGCCAATGTCAGTTTAGCCGTCTCAGCGAATGGGCGGGGCGTACTGGAGGCCGCCCTTCGACCAGAGCTCGTTGATGCCGCGTTTGATTCTCAGCTTCGAGTTCTCGCCGACATTTCGATCAAAAGTCTCGCCATAATTGCCGACGCTTTTGACAATGCGATAGGCCCAATCCTTGGTCAGTCCCAAGCCCTTGCCGAAATCGCCTTCAACGCCAAGCAGACGGCGAATCTCCGGCGAGGTCGATTTGATGCGATCCTCGATGTTGGCCTTGGTGACGCCAAGTTCTTCGGCGGTCACCATGGCGTAGTGCGTCCACTTGATGAGATTGAACCACTGGTCGTCGCCCTGTCGCACGGCGGGGCCAAGCGGCTCTTTGGAAATCACATCGGGCAACACAGTGTGTTCATCGGGGTTCACCAGTTTCAGGCGCTCGCTGTAGAGTTGCGATACATCGGTTGTGAAACTGTCGCAGCGCCCGGTGTCATAGGCCTTGATGGTCTCGTCCGACGTGGCGAAAACAACGCCCTCATACTTGATGTTGTTGGCGCGGAAGAAGTCGGCGAGATTCAATTCCGTCGTCGTGCCCTGCTGGACGCACACCGAGGCTCCCGCGAGTTCCTTGGCGGCGGCAACGTTGAGTTTCTTGCGGACCAGGAAGCCCTGTCCGTCATAGTAATTGATGCCGGTAAACAACAACCCGAGCTCCACTTCGCGCGATTGGGTCCAGGTGCCGTTGCGCGCCAGCACGTCGATCTCGCCCGATTGCAGGGCGGTGAAGCGATCCTTCGCCGTCAGCGGAATGAATTTGACCTTGGTGACGTCGTTGAAAATGGCGGCGGCAACGGCGCGGCAAAATTCGACGTCGAGGCCAGTCCACTGGCCCTTGTCGTCGGGCAATCCGAAGCCGGCAAGGCCGGTATTGGAGCCGCAAACCAGAAACCCACGTTGCTTGACCTGGTCCAGCGTGCCGGCGAACGCCGGCGCCGTCACCACACTTGCCGTCACCACACTTGCGGTCAACACACTTGCGGCGAGCAAAAATCTCTTCAACATGTGTAAAACTCCAACTGGCGGAGCGCCGGCGTGCGTTGCGCACCTGTCGCCTTCGTTGACCAGAAGCGCATCACACTTGGAAAGGCTTGCGCGGTCAAGCCTGAATGTCTTTAGGTAGAGGCTCACGCCCGCCGGGCGTCGCCTTTCGCGCCCAGCGCGATGAAAACTGGAACCCGTATGACAAAATTGACGCCGGAAGCCCGTCAGGCCATGCGCCAGCGGACCCGTCTCGTACACAGCGGGCGCGATCCCGTCGAACAGCACGGGTTTATCAACCAGCCGGCCTGGCGCGGCTCGACCGTTCTGTTTCCGACCGTTGCTGCGCTGAAAAGCCGCAAGCAGCGTTTTACCTATGGCACCAAGGGCACCCCTTCGAGCCAGGCGCTGGAGAGCGCGTGGAGCGAACTGGCGGGCGCCAAAATCACGGTGCTGGCGCCGTCAGGCCTCGCTGCCGTCACCCTTGCGCTGCTTACGGCAGTCAAATCTGGCGATCATCTGCTGGTGTCGGATTCGGTTTATGGGCCAACGCGGCATTTTTGCGACACGCTGCTCAAACGCCTCGGCGTCGAGACGCAATATTACGATCCCTACGTCGGCGCGCTGATCATAGGCATGATGCGCTCCAACACCGCCGCCGTACTCGTCGAGGCGCCGGGCTCGCAAAGTTTTGAGATGCAGGACGTTCCAGCCATCGCCGCCGCCGCGCGGGCGCGTGACGTCTGCGTCATCATGGACAACACCTGGGCGACGCCGCTGTTTTTTCCACCGCACCAGCGCGGCGTCGATCTGGCGGTCGAAGCGGGCACCAAATATTTGTCGGGTCATTCAGACCTGTTGATCGGTCTCGTCTCAGCCAACGAGATGTGGGCGACCCGGCTGCGCGAGACGTTTGACGCGTTCGCCATGTGCGCCGGTCCAGACGATGTATTCCTGGCGCTGCGCGGCTTGCGCACGATGGAATTGCGGTTGCGCGAGGCGGAACGGCAAGGCTTGGCCCTCGCGCAGTGGCTTGCGGCGCGCCCTGAGGTCAAGGAGGTGCTGCACCCGGCGCTTTCAACGCATCGCGGCCATGCCATCTGGAAGCGGGATTTTTCCGGCTCGTCGGGGCTGTTTTCGGTGATCCTCAAGCCGGTCAGCGACGCCGCCGTCGCCGCCATGCTCGACGGCCTCGAATTGTTCGGCATGGGCTATTCGTGGGGCGGCTTTGAAAGCCTCGTCATCCCGTTCGATTGCTCAACCTACCGCAGCGCGACAACATGGGCGCCCGGCGGGCCGGCGCTAAGGTTTCAGGTGGGACTTGAGGATATGGCGGATTTGACGGCGGATTTGGCGAAGGGGTTTGAGCGGTTGGCGGCGGCGGGGTGAGGGGTTGAGGCGTTGGTATGCTTTCTTGCGATTGTTGGCGGCCTAATAAGAAGTGGCGAGCGCTGCGGCAGCGCAACGACAGCGCCAGAAATCAAGAATTTGCATAGCCGCGCCGACCCCGAAAAATCAAGAACTTGCGCTATGCGAAAGGCATATCCGAAAATTTGGCGGAGTTTCCGTGACTTCAACCTCCACTGTGTGTAACATGTTACGAAATGAAAGTTGGCCATATGCCGCGTGCATCGAAGACTCCTGTACCTTCACGCAAGCGCATGGCAAGCTATCGCCAGCGGATGCGCGCGGCGGGTTTGCGCCCGGTGCAGATTTGGGTGCCGGATACGCGCTTGCCCTACTTTGTCGAAACTTGCCGCCGTCAGGCGCGCGCTGTCGCCGCCAGCGATCCGGCGGGCGACGAAATCATGCGCTTCGTTGCCGCGCTCTATGAATGGCCGGAGCTTTGATGCAGCGCGGCCAGTTCGTGACCGTCGCCGTGCCCGGCGACTACGGCAAGCCGCGCCCTGCCCTTGTCGTGCAAAGCGATTTATTCGCCGAGCTTCCGTCCTTCGTGATCTGCCCGCTGACAACGGTCATCCGTACTGACGCCGATCAATTCCGCCTCGAGGTTACGCCTTCGGCCAGCAACGGACTTCGACACGTCTCGCAGATCGCCATCGACAAGATTACTGTGCTTCCCGCCGACAAGATCGGCGAGGTCATTGGCAAGGCCGATGACGCCCTGCTGTTGCGGGTCAATCGGGCGCTGGCGCTTTTCCTCAGCATCGCGTGATCTGCGGCCTCGCGAAGCCGTGGGCGGACACAACGACCAGCACGGGGCGGCTGATGATCGCCGTGCCTGGCGGGCTGCGGATGTGGAGCGCGATTTGAACCCTACACGCAGCGGCGAAGGACGCGCCCGCGCAAAACTGCGCGGCCAGCATATGGGGCGGCTGCCGAAATTGGCAGCGGCGCAAAAGCAGGAAGCGCGGCGCGGGCATAAGGATGGCGAGGCTGTCGCGGATTTGGCGCGGTCGTAGGGCGTCAGCCCTGCGGCGATCTACAGGGTGACGAGTTGATTCAGGCGCGGCGTGGAGAGAGCGTTGATGTTTGAAAACCGCGCCTTTTCGGGCTGCCATCATGTTGGCTCCGATGTCCAAACTACATCTCTTTAATTTCTAGCGTCGATAACGTAGCCGCGAGGCCGTTTTGATGTTGTTTCGGGCGGACAAAGGCGACCTGTTCTAGTGCGCGTCGTAACTCCGGAGTCCGCATAGGAACGCCAACCCATTGCTGGAACGCATCTCTCGCAGCGTCTTGAATATATCGAGGAAAGCCGTCTACGAACTCGCTTGTTCCCAAAAATAGCCGCTGCCGATCTTTCCCTTGTGCAATGTTGTATCCAGCAGGTGCTCGTCGAGATTTTCTTGGGTGATATAGATGCAGAAATAGAATATCCCATATCTTTCCATCAAGGCTGACCGTCTCGAACGCATCTGCGCCGTTCTTGGAACCGATCCTGTGGAACATAATGTGCTCGCGGTCTATTGTCTTAAGATTGGACAGGTACAGGATTTCGCCGATTGGACCATTGACTGGGATCGGATTCTGAAAGCTCCGACCGAACTCACCGTTGGTCCCGGGAATCTCGTCACAATCCAATCCGCGTTGAATTTCCGACCGATACGACTCCGGCAATTGATTGTTTTGAGCGCGCTCATCATTGAGAAAGCCATCGAGCTTTGTAAATATTGCATCCGCTGCCGAAGTGTCATTCGGACGTGGAGACGATCCCGTAACGCCAGAAAAAATTGATTTTAGCCACTTCATTCTTCATTCCTTTCGCATGGCTCGCCTCGCGCCGCATCTTCCTTTGCTAGATTAACAAAAGAATACTCGTAACCAAGACAAACATTACCCAAGCAAAAATTGCATCCGAGAACGTGCTGCCTCGTGCCCAACGCAAGTTAAAAAACGAACCGGGAAGCCATGCAAGGATGCCGAATATGACTGATCCCACGCCTGCTCGTACATAGGACGGCTGACTGACTGATGGTCGTCGCAGATCGCACAGGAAGTGATGCAAGCCGGCGAGCAAGTAGCCAAAGCCGACAGCCTCCACAATCCTGAACCAACCAGCGCTGGCAACGGCTACTTCTCCGATGAAATATCCGACGACGTTTAAAGCGCCAGAGAACACCAAGCCGGTTAGGGCGGCTCCTAAAATCATCGATTTTTCTTTGCCAGTTGCGAATGCGTGTGCGCTCATGAGGTCTTTGTTTTTACTGCGCCACTTGACGATTGCGGAATACACCGCCCCCAAGGCTGACCAAATTAGCGGCGCGGCGATTGTGCTGTGCATTCCTCCCCAATAGATAGACGGCAAAAAATGGATCAGCAGAAACGCGAACACCATGGTCTTAGCTCCCGCCAAAAGGCAATTCTCGCCCACAAAGCGCCACAGAGGAACGACTATGCTCAAATTGGTAATGGAGCACGTTCCAATGGGCGAATGTACCGAACATATTAGATTGCGCGTTGTGACTGAGAACGTCAGGTTGCCGGATATATCGGTGCCTGTCCCCAAAGGCGAATATGATGGATATATCGATTGGCAGAAAGGACTGGACGGCGAGCGTCACATGGCAGCGATTCAGCTCATTATCGGCCATGATGCACTTGCGCAAATGGGCCGGTCGGAACCTATTCCGTCAATGGGTCGCGAAGTGTTGCGTTACTTCAAGCAGGGCGACATCGAGCGCGTTTGACTTGCGATTGTCGCGCTGCAAGCGATGAGGTGTTTTCGCGATTGTCATAATTCGTGAGTTTCGAGAATCAAAAACTTGGCACACATCAACCCCCTCACCCATCCCCCTGCCCCACCGCCCGCTTCTCCTTGCGCTCGCGCAACACCAGTACGAGATTGCGCAGGTAGATCACCAATCCCAGCGCCTGGCCCAGGATGAAAACGGGGTCGCGTCGGAACAAGGCGTAGATCAGCAACAGCACGCCGCCGCCGATGGAGAACAGCCAGAACGCGAAGGGCACGACGCTGCGGCCGGCGCGCTCGCTGGCAATCCACTGCACCAGAAAGCGCGCCGTGAAAAAGCCTTGCGCGATGAGGCCGACCCACGCCCACCAGTCGAGTTTGATGACAAAGACATCGTAAAAATAGCCGCCGATGGCGTGCCATAGATCGATCATCACGGGTTCATGTCTCCGCCTCTTGAAGCGCCTTTTTCTTCGCGGACTTGCGGAATGTTTTTGCGCCGGGCAATCAACCAGCGCACGCCGATGAGGTCGATGATGCCAACCCAGAGGCGATCCAAAAACCGGTAGTTGGAAACGCCGCTGAGGCGGGCCCTGTCGGTTATGTCGACGTAGGCGATTTCAAAACCCTCGCGCCGCATCAGCGCCGGCGTGAAGCGATGCAGCGCGTCGAAATAGGGCAACGCCAGCCACGCCTCGCGACGAAAACATTTGAAGCCGCAGCCGGTGTCGCGCGTGCCGTCCTTCAGCAGGCGGGCGCGAACGCCGTTGGCGACGCGCGACTGGAATTTTTTAAAACCCGTGTCCTGGCGGCCAACGCGCTGGCCTTGCACAAGTCCACAACGCGGGCCAGCGGCCTCAAGCGCTTGGAGAAACACTGGCAAAAACGCCGGATTGTTCTGGCCGTCGCCATCCATGGTGACGATGACTGGCGCGCGGGCGGCGCGTACGCCGGTACGCACAGCAGCGCTCTGTCCGCACGAGTGTACGTGCGTACGCACCCGCAGATGCGGATGGCTTTCACAAAGGCGCGCCAGTTCGCTGGCCGTCGTGTCGCTCGATCCATCGTTGATGTAGAGGATTTCGAACGGCATGTGACTGGCGAGCGCGGTCTCGATTTCGCCGATCAGCGGCGCGAGGTTGCCGGCCTCGTTGCGAACCGGCACCACGACGCTGACGCGCGGCGTTGCGGAGATTGCGGGGTTGTTCTCGCTCATCGCGCCACGCCCGCCTGGAGAATGGGGCGAACCCGATTTTCGCCGCGCAGAACCACGCGTTCGCCACGCCATTCAAAGACGATGCGCCGCGTTGCAAACATGCGCCGCACCGCCACGGCGCTGCCGAACCCCAGCGCTGCGCCGGCGCACACATCGCTCAGATAATGCGCGCCAATGATAACGCGGGAGGCGGCCACCAGCACGGCGACAATCAGCAGGGGCCAGCGGGTTTTCGGCGCGACGTAGGCAAGCCCCGTCGCCATGGCGAAAGCGGTGACGGCGTGGCCGGAGGGGAAGCTGGCGTAGGTCGCGCTAATCGAGAACGCGTCGAAATGCAGGGGGCCGACGATATCGATGAGTTTGGGGCGGGCGCGGCCAAACAAATGTTTCAACAGTTGCGATACCAGGCCAGACGCAGCGGCGACGGTGAAGAGGTAGCAGGCGCGTCCGGCCAGCAAGCCAAAAGCAACGTCGCGACGACCGCCGGCGCCGCGCATCCATAAAGCCGCGAGCAGCGTCAGTATGGTCAGCGCGAAGACGTAGCCGCTGTCGCCGAGCCGGGTGATTTGCGCGAAAATAGCGACCGTCTGGGGCGACAGGGTCGTCGCCCATTTGACCCCGGCGACATCGTAGAACGCGCCGGTCGCGACAATCGCCGCGCAGGCGCCAAGGGTCGCCATGGCGCCGACGACGCGACGGTTTTCCGAGCGCATGGCGGGTCGCGCATGGGACCAATGGCGGGCGAAATCGGCGGCGTCGGCGCGCAGGCGCTTCAGCCGCGACGGAGTGCCGGCATCGGTTTGTGGCGGCCTCAGCATGCGGGCGGGTTCAGCGGTCATTGCGGCTTTCCCTGCCGCACGTAGAGGCCGATGTCCAGCCGCCGCCCGCCGTTGAGATTGACGCCCTCGACGTGGCTGACTAGGCGGATATCGTCCGGTGCTGAGGGATGCGCGGCGAGACGCTCGGCAAGACGCGCCGCGAACGCTGCTGCATCGCGCGATTCAACGAACGCAAGGCGACATGGGGCGTCGGCGAGGAAGTCAGCTGCGCCAGCGCCGGTGGTCATTTCGAGATCAGTGCGGGTCAGGAAAACCAGACTCGGTTCGCGAAAGCCTGAGGTAGCCGGCGCCAGCGACGCACATCCGGGTGTCGCCAGCGCGGCGCTCGCCGCCGCTGCCGCCAGACGCGGCGACATGGCGAGCGGCGCAAACACCGGGCCGGTCATCACCCCACCGTAGGCCATCAGATACGTAAAACCCGCCAGCCAGGCGGCGGCGCCGGGCAGTTTTTGCGGCGCTGGCTGGCGCAGGATCGTGACAACGCGCCAAGCTTGCCACAGCAGCACGGGCGCAGCGACGAAATAGAGCCAGCCCGGCGGAGCTTTCAGGGTGATCGCTGCCGCCGCGCCAACAACAACCAGCAACACGGCGAGGCCCGGGATCCCCCACAGCAGCGCCCGGCTCCATCGAGTGGACAGCGCCAGTGCGCCGCGTGTGATCGCCAGGCCTGTCAGCAAGGCGATGGCGGGGTACAGCGGCAACACGTAATGCGGCAGTTTTGTTGGCACGGCCTCAAACAACAGCCATGCCGGAATGAGCCAGGCCAGAAGAAAAGCCACGGCGGGCTCGCGCCGCTGACGCCAGACGAACGGCGCCGCCAACGCGGCGAGCGGCGCCATCGGCCAGCCCGCCGCAAAAAAGCTGGCGATATAGGCGCCCGGTGGCGCACCGTGCGCTTCCTGCCCGGCGGCGACCTTGCCGAGCATGTCCTGCCCGACAGACTCGCTCAGAAACGCGCCGTGGGTCGCGACCATGATAAGCACGAGCCAAGGCGCCACCAGCAGGCCCGTCCAGGCTAAGCCAGCGAGTGGGCGCAAGCCCCGGAGCCACCCGGCCGAACGCCGCCAGACGACCAGCGTGACGCCAGTCATCAGAGGCACCATCGGCGTGATCGGCCCCTTCACGAGAATACCCACGCCAATCGCGGTCCAGAAGATCGCCGGGAGGCGCCAGCTTGCGGTTTTGCCAGCGTTGGCCAGGAAGTATCGCGCCAGCACGCCCATTGCGGCGACCACCGTCGCGGCCATGACGGCGTCGGTCTTGGCGAGGCGCGCTTCGACGCCGAGCAGGATTGTCGAAGCCAGCAGCAGCGCGCCAAGAAAAGCGGCGGCCTCGCCGGCCAGCGCCACGCCGGCCCAATAAGTCAGCAACACCGTAGCCAGCGCGCCCAGCAGAGACGGCGTCCGGTACAGCCAGATTTTCTGCTGTGCATTGGGTATGCCTATCGACTGTCCCAGAGAGACAACCGCCGCTTGCAACCAGTAAATGCCGACGGGCTTTTTATTGCGTGCCTCGCCCTGAAAACGGATGGCGATGTAATCGCCGGTTTCCAGCATCTGACGTGTCGCCTGGGCAAAGCGCGGCTCGTCGCGGTCCATTGGCTGCAGAGAGAAGAATCCCGGCAGAAACAACGCCAGCGCCACCCCCAGCAGACACAAGGCGCGGCGCCAGCGCCAGCCTTCAGACGCTTTGGGGTTGGGGATAACAGAGGGATTGACGGGCGTCATCGCGGTCCGCAGGAGCGCTGCGCGAGGCGGCGCGAGGCTGCGCCTTCTAGGCTGAACCCCGCCGGGCGGCAAGGCGGCGACAAGACAGGCGGCGAGTTGCTGGCGAGATATTCGGGTGCGTGCGGCGGCGCGTGCGTCTATGATGTACGCCGCAGACCGCAACCGTCTGTCGAGGAGGAAATATGCGCGAAATGTTGATTGGGCTCGCCGCAGCTGTGGCCATCACGGGCGCCGCGCAGGCGCAAAGCTGGCCGCAGCGACCCATCACGTTCATTGTTTCGCAGGCGGCTGGCGCCAGTCCCGATGTCATGGCCCGGCTGGTCGCCGCACGGCTCGAGCAAAAACTCGGCCAGAGCATCATCATTGAAAACAAGCCGGGCGCCGGCAACGTTATCGGCGCCCAGGCGGCGGCCCGCGCCGCGCCCGATGGCTACACGTTTTTCTTTGCGACCTCGGCGTCGCTGGCCAACAACCCGTACATGATGACCAAACTGCCGTACGATCCGGTCAAGGATTTTTCGCCGGTCGCCCTCGTCACACGCTCCAACCAACTGATCGTCGTCAACAAAGACTTCCCCGTCAAAACGCTGGCTGAACTGATCGCGCTCGAAAAGAAAACGCCGGGCAAATATTCGCTGGCGATAGATGGCCCGCGCAATCTCGCGGGAGTTACCGCGCAAGCGCTCAATCATGAGACTGGAACAAAGTTTGTGCTGGTGCCCTACGCCAATATCAACAACGGCGTGCAGGATGTTCTGGCCGGGCGGACAGAGGTCGCAATCATGTCGATCTCCATCATCGAGGCGCACGTGCGCGCCGGCTCTTTGCGGGCGCTCGCGGTCGCCGCCAACAAACGCGTCAGCGCGCTCCCCGATGTGCCGGCGGCGGCTGAAACCATTCCAGGCTTTGATTTCAGCGGATGGTTCATGCTGATGGCCCCAGCCGGCGCGCCGACCGCCATCGTCGAGCGAATGAACGCAGCGCTGGACGAAAGCCTGAAGGACGCCAAGGTGCGCGAGATGGCGCCCAAGCTCGGCTACGAACTCGACCCCGTCAGCGTCGGCACCCCCGCCGACGCCGCCGCGTTTCTCAAGGCGCAACTGAATTTCTGGGGCAAGGTGACGAAAGAACTGGGTATTGAGCCGGAATAACTGGACAGTACCCGGAATCAAAGATTCCGGGTAGGTCGTTTTTGTGGAAGTATCCACTTATCATCTCCAGAAAGCGCGTCACTGCGTGACTCACGTTCTTCCGATGGTGGATACCAGGCGCGTCAGCGGCGCCGGCGGGACAGGCAGGATGGAGCGGCCCTCAATAAACTCGCGGGGGCCATTCCGCAGCCATGTTTTTCGCGCCATCTGGCTTGTCGCAGTGGTTGCGGCGATCGCCGGGCTGGCGCTGTTGTGGCTGTCGCGCGACAGGGCGCCGCCCGAGGCTGGCGGCGGCGACATTCGCATTGTCGACAACGAGGCGCGCGGGCCGGGCGGCGTTGTGTTCGGCGTGGTGCGCGGACCCGGGCTCTTCAATCTTGGCGACACCAGCATCGCCAAGTTTTTTGAAGACGACCGCGACGCGTTTCCGCACACACCCCTGTCGCTGCAAAGGGTCATACAATCCGTATCGCAAAACGAAGGGCAGTTGGAGGCGATCAACACCTATGACAATTCGTTTCTCTCCGTCGGCGTGTTCCAGTGGACGGCGGGGCCGCGCGATCAGGGCGGCGAACTCGCCGGCCTGCTCGATTTGTTGAAGCAGCGCGCGCCGCGTGATTTTGCACGATATTTCGCTCCCTACGGCCTCGATGTCGACGGGCTCGAATGGGATGGCGACGGCGTGCGACGCGGCTTCCTGACGCTGTACGGCCAGCGCCTCGATACGCCGGAGCGCAAGGCGCGACTGCGCGACCCCATCTGGGCCTACCGTTTCTGGCGGGCGGCCCACGCGCCGGCCATGCGGCGGGCGCAAATTGAACTGGCGATGTCGCGGCTTCCGGCGTTCTACGACAGAGCGTTGCCGCACATCGATCTGCGCGTTGCCAATGCCGAGCTACGCGTCTCCGATCTGGTGCGCTCCGAATACGGCGTCGCGCTGTTGCTCGACCAGCACGTCAACCGGCCGGCGCAGCTTCTCGACACGCTGGCGCGGGCGCTGGCTAATTTTGCTGACGCGACAGGAAAGCCGGATCCCCGCCTGTGGACCTCGGCGGACGAGGTGATTTTACTGGAGATATACCTTGGCATCCGCGACACTACGGACATGACGGATTCGCGCGGCCGCGCTAACCGCACACGCGCCCATGTCGAAACTGGCGGGCTGTCGGAAATCCGCGACAGCTTTGTTCGTTAGGCTGGAGCGAGGCCGGATGCCTCCAGGGGAATCGGGTGAAGGCGATCACGCTGCGATGAGGCTGGCGAGATAGTCGTCGTCCCATCCTGCGGTCTTGCGGCGCAGGCGGATTGAATCCTT
>JAYTTW010000304.1:0-45783 GCA_043744855.1 Hyphomicrobiales bacterium | reverse complement strand
ATTTGAACCGCAATAATTCCCCAGTAGTCCTCATCCTGAGGAGCCGCGCAGCGGCGTCTCGAAGGACGAGGGCTGTCCACGCGTTTTTCAGCAGCCTGCTAAAGCACTTGGGTCTCGTCAAAAGTCTCGATGGGGAGTTGCCGGAGGAATTCTATGGCGACGCCACCTTCGAAGTGGCGAACGATGCGACCGCGTGTCTGGCCGACGGTCACGACAGTGTTCATCGGCGGGCGGGCGTCGAGCTTGATCGCCGCGCCCGACAGCGAGATGTCGATGATTTTGGCAATGTGTTCGCGCCCGTCCGGCAGGCGCAACGTGGTGCGTGTGCTGCGTGGCGCAATGCGCTCGTGCCGACGATCCTCGGGCATGCCGAGTTCACGGCGGTTGGCCAGCCAGCAGAGCTGATCGGCCAGTTTCTCCTGTTTCAGCACGGGCACATTGAGCGACAGGGCGAAGCCGTTTTCAACATGGCGGGCGACGCTGCCTTCGATGCGGCCGATCTGGTCGAGATAGACGACGACGCGTTCTCCAACCCGCGCCTGTACCGGTGCAAACAGCAGCACACCGCCAGGCGACATATCGAGGGTCTGACAGGGGAACTCGCGCCGGTCTGCCAGCATGTAGCGGCCCAGAAGGGTCACCTTGACGCGCTGGAACAGGCGACGGTCGACCGCCTTGCCGGGCGCCAGGCGTTCCACCAGCAGCGCCTTCGCCGCATCCGTCCGTAATGTCGCCGCCACTCGGTTCATGGCCCCAGCCTACGGCGCGGGCGGTTAAAGGGGTGTTACGATTGGCGCTGGAACTGCCAGATTTAGCCGTTGTAAAGCGTCAAATTTGCTTGTCGCACGGGCACTTTTGGTGGTTTCCCGTGGTGTCCCAGGGGCAGGGTAGACCAGTTCCCGGCGGCTGGCCCTGCGGCCACGCTGTTGATCTGGCTGTGCAGGATGCGCAACGAACTGAGTTGCAGCGGCTGCGGTGCGATCAGCCCGAACCAGGGCTGGCGGCTCATCATGGCGAGGCTGCCGAGAATGCGCGGCGGCAGCGTGTCGGGGCCTCGCAGCGGCAGCAAAAGCAGTTCGAGGTCCATGCTGGCTTGCCCCGTCGCAATGGCGGCGGCGCCCGCGACGATGGCGGTGGGGTCGTCGAGGACGGATTCGAGCAGGGCGATCAGCGACTGCGCATCGTCGCTGGCGAACAAATCCGGCAGCGAGGCGCCGGTGATATCCTCAAGGAACAGGGCAACGAGGGACGAGCCGGCGAGGCGGACCGGATACTGGCGGTCGCCGATGGCTTCAAGGACGAAGACATCGTTGATGACCCCTGAAATGGCGGCAGGATCGATCTCGGCCCGTTCGGGCGCAGCCCGGTCACCACGCAGGGCGTCCCAATAGGCATGCAGGGCGCGGGTGTTCGCAAGTTTCATGTGTCGACTTTCGGCTTCGCGGCTTCGCAACTGTGCCAATCCAGGCCACTACGTGTGTCGCGGCGAAGAGTTTTCTTGATTTAGCCAGTCTTGTGCCAGCGGCGCTGGCCAGAGTTTCGAGCTGGCGCCGCCTGCGTCGGACGAGGTTCAAACATGGCAAACGCCGCGACGGTGTTTCCGCCGCACAGGTTAACGATAAGTTTGCAATTCAGTTGCCGGGGCGGGGAGCCTGCGGCATAATCGGGACAGTCAAGACAAGCGCTGAACTGTGCTCCCGGTTTGGTGTTTGGCGAGAGAGACCCAGGCGGGATTGCTCCATCCAGCCACCGGGTCGAGGACACGGATTGCTTCTTCCTTGTCCCGGCGCTGCTCCCGCGCCGCCAGCAGAAGTTCGGCGCACATGGTGCGTAACGCTCAAGACGGGAATTCAAGGGGAGAGGCGCTCGGCTCTCCCCTTTTTTCTGTCTCAATTGCGGTCTTGCTTGTTTGTAGACTTGCTTCGTCGGCCCAACCGGCACACTTGAAAGCCTCCAAGTCTCCAAAGCTGCAAGCCGAAAGTCGCGACTGTTGTCATCCCGCCAGAAAATTTTCAACGCGCCGGGCGTCGTCGTGGCGATACTCGCCGTCCTGGCGGGCGTGCAGGGGTGGCGCGAATATTGGCTGGATGGCAACGATAACGCCGCCCTGCTGCAGCATTTCGCCTTCGTACCCGGACGGTTTCTCTACAGCTTTGCGCCAGAGATGGTGACTGCATCGCTCGACGCGCTGACCAGCGCCGGTGGCCGGCAGGTCGAGGCCGCGCACTTCCTGCTCGGCGATGGCGCCCTGCAAGTGTGGACCTTGCTGACTTACGCGGGGCTGCACGCCGACTGGACCCACTGTTGTGTCAACTGCATATGGCTGCTGGCGTTCGGCACGCCCGTCGCGCGGCGCTTTGGAACGGCGCGCTTTCTCGTGCTGTTTGGCGGCGCTGCCATTGCCGGCGCGCTGGCGCATGTTGTTGCCTATGGCGCTGATTTTGCGCCAGTCGTCGGCGCCTCTGCTGCGGTGGCAGGGGCGATGGCGGCTTCCAGCCGGTTTGTGTTTCAGCCGGGCGCGCCGCTGGGGGAAGGTTTCGACTTCGCTGCGGCGAGCGATGAAGATTATCGCGGGCCTGCGCCGTCGGTGCTGGCGTTGTTCGCCAATTCGCGGGTGCTGGCGTTCAGCGGTTTGTGGTTGGTCGTCAATGTTGTCTTCGGCCTGTTGGCGCAACCGCTTGGCGCCACTCAGGGCCCGGTGGCGTGGCAAGCCCACATCGGCGGTTTCGTTTTTGGCTTGCTGGTCTTCGACTGGCTCGATCCATGGCGGCATTCTTGGCGGAACGCCGGCGTCAAAGCGGTTGGTGAGCACCTTGAGCCGCCTGCTGCATAAGTTCTTCGATGTCGGGCAGGGCGCGCTGCACGGCACGGCGGCCCTGGGCGATCAATTCGTCGGCGCGATGAAAATCGAACAGGCCGATATCGCCGGTGCGAACGCGGATCATCACGTCGGGCGGGTCGCCGGCCAGACGCGAGCGGGCGATGCGATCCTGCGTGATGTTGAACGCGTCGCTCATGACGCGGGCAATGCCGGGCGCTTGCGTGGAAGCCTTGTCAATGCGCTTGGCCGCGCCGCGTGACAGCATCTCCGACAGAAAGCCGCGCCCTGCAGCGGGCTTGTCCGCTACGCCGGTGTCGGGCGGGCCTGGCTGCGGGTCATCGTCGAGCGGCGTGGGAACGCGAAACTGCGGGTTCGGGACCAGGGTGACGGCGATGACGATTTCCGCCCCCATGACGCGGCACGCACTGACCGGAACGGGATTGACCAGCGCTCCGTCAAACAGCCAGCGCCCGCCGATGCGCACCGGCTCGAAAATGCCGGGCATGGCGTAGGAAGCCTGGATCGCGGTGGCCAGCGGCCCATGGGTCAGCCAGATTTCATGCCCGGAGCCAACTTCGGTGGCGATGGCTGCGAACCGCGTGGGAAGCGTTTCAATGCGCAAGTCAGGCAGACTGGCGTCAAGTTTCGAGCGCAGTTTTGCGCCGCCAAACAAGCCGCCGCCGTTGAGGCTGATATCGAGCCAATTGAGGATGCCGCGACGCGTCATGCTGCGGGCGAAGGCTTCGAGACTGTCGAGTTCGCCCGCCGCGTAACAACCGCCCACGACAGCGCCGATAGACGCCCCGGCGACGATTTTCGGCCGCACGCCACAGGCTTCAAGTTCGCGCAGCACGCCGATGTGGCCCCAGCCGCGGGCGACGCCGGCGCCCAGCGCCAGGCCGACCACCGGCGGATGACCTGCGGCAAGTGCGCCGGCTGCGGCGCCATCATCGGATTTGCTGAAGAACGGTCTTCCAAAAAGCCACATGCAAACACCCGCGAGCCGCCTATGGTGACGCCAATCCGTTCAGATTTATTTAATTAGGGCATGATCCCGAAAAGGGAACGCCGGTTTTCAGGAAAAATCATGCTCAATCAAAAACTTGGAGTGCGACGACGATTCGAAAAAGCGTCATCGCGCTCCAGCGGCGTCAATCGATCCAGCCCCGATAGCGCAGCCCAGGCTGCGCCGGTCAGCGCTTCTCCACGAGCCGCGCGGCTGCGCCTTGCACGGCCACGATGGCGCGGTAGAAACACGAGCGTCGGCCCGTGTGGCAGGCTTTGCCGTCGCCGCCGGCCACGACTTTCAGCAGCAGCGCATCCTGATCGCAATCCACGCGCATTTCCACAATGGTTTGCGTTTGACCCGATGTATCGCCCTTGCGCCAAAGGGCTTGCCGCGAGCGCGACCAATAGTGCGCCACACCGCTCTCAAGCGACAGTTTCAGGCTTTCGGCATTCATGTAGGCGACCATAAGGATATCGCCGCTCGAAGCTTCCTGGGTGATGCAGACGATGAGGCCGTCGGCGTCGAACTTCGGCGCGAAGGCAGCGCCTTCCTCGAGGCTGTGCTTGTCGCCGCGCGGCGCGAAATCATTGCTCTGCATGACACCCCCGGTCTCCCGCATACCTAGCACAAGCCTGGCGGGCTGAATATCGGGGGCCGGTGTTCGGACAAAGGTTTGGATATTGCCGGCGCGCGTGTGAAAAGCGATGCGATGAGTGCGGAGAAAAAATGCTGAACGATTTTTGGCTCGACAATTTCTGGATTGCCGGCGCCGGATTGCTGGCGGGGGCGATGAATGCCGCAGCGGGCGGCGGCACCTTCGTCACGGTTCCCGCGCTGATCGCCGCCGGGGTGCCTTCTGTCGCCGCCAACATGACGAGCACGCTCGCCATGTGCCCGGGCGCGTTCGCCAGCGCCTACGCATTCCGCAACGATTTTCGCGATTTCAGCGATGCGTCCCTGCGCAGCTTGCTGACGGTCAGTGTTGTCGGCGGCGCGGTTGGCGCTGCGGCGCTCATTGTAACGCCGACGCGCGCCTTCGACGCCATGATCCCGTGGCTGCTGCTGCTCGGCGCGGTATCGTTCGCCTTTGGCAAGCAGATCGGCGAATGGCTGCGGGCGCGCATGACGTTGGGGCGCACAGCGTTGCTGGCGACGCAGTTCGGGCTCGGCGTTTACGCCGGGTATTTTGGCGCCGCGGTCGGCTTGATGATGCTGGCGGCGTGGACCATTTTTGGGGCGCGCGACCTGCCGGCCATGATCGCCTGCCGCATCCTCATCGTCGGCGTCTCCAACGCGGTGGCGATCGGCTTCTTTGTAACGCTGGGGCAGATTTACTGGAGCGAGGCGGCTGTCATGCTGGTGGCTGGCGTCATTGGCGGCGCCGTTGGCGCTGTGCTGGCGAAGAAAGTCCCGGTGCCGCAGCTGCGGCTTGGCATCTCGGTGTTCAATTTCGCCATCACGGCTGCCTTCTTCTGGAAGACGTTTTTGTAGAGCTGTCCCGATGGTGTGGGAAGGATTGGCCTATTTGCCGCCGCGCGCCATGGTGAAAAAGCGCGCCTGCTCGGTTGGATCATCGCGAAACAGCCCGGTGAAACGCGTCGTGATCGTCGACGCGCCATGCTTCTGCACGCCGCGCATCGACATGCACATGTGCTCCGCCTCGATGTAGACGGCGATGCCGCGCGGCTTCAGCGCTTCGTCGACGGCTTCGGCGATTTGCGCCGTCATGGTCTCCTGGGTTTGCAGGCGGCGGGCGAAAATGTCGACGACGCGCGCCAGTTTCGACAACCCAACCACACCGTCCGCCGGAAAGTAGGCGATGTGCGCCTTGCCAACGAAGGGGACCATGTGATGCTCGCAGTGCGAGGCGAACGGGATATCGCGCACCAGCACCATATCGTCATAGCCCTCGACATCCTCGAATATCGTCGAAAGCACTTTTTGGGGATCCTGCGCATAGCCGCTGAACAACTCTTCGTAGGCTTTCACCACCCGCCTGGGCGTATCGAGGAGGCCCTCGCGCTCGCTGTCTTCGCCGGCCCAACGCAACAGAACGCGAACGGCGGCCTCGGCTTCCTCGCGGCTCGGACGATTGGACTTGCCGGGCGCCCCCGTTGGCGCCTGACGGCGCATTGGCAGCGGAGACAAGGGCTTAACCACGGCATCCATGTGGCGCCTCATAAGGTTGGCATTGCGGGAATTGAACGATGTGACGACCGGGGTGCGGGCGTCGGCAACAGGTTTCTCGGCTGCGGCGCGACGCAGAGGGTTTCGCAGAAGGTTTCAAACGCGCGCCTTAATTCCTATATAGGTGCCACAATCGCAATCCCAAGGCGAATCTTGCCAGGAACACACCGCCCAGGAACACACCGCACATGCTGAATGACATCTACAACAACCGGATACTGGAGCTAGCCGCCGCCATCCCGCGTCAGGGCCGGCTCGCCGCGCCCGACGCCAGCGCGACGGCGCATTCAAAACTGTGTGGCTCCACCGTGACAATCGATCTCATCCAGCGTGGCGGCAAAGTGACGGATTTCAGTCACGACGTGAAGGCCTGCGCGTTGGGGCAAGCCGCTTCCTCTATCATGGCGCGAAACGTTATCGGTTCCTCGCTCGATGAATTGCGTGGCGTGCGCGATGCGGTGCTTAAAATGCTGAAGCAGAACGGTGCGCCACCGCAAGGCAAATGGGCTGATATCGCGGTGCTCGAACCCGTGCGCGATTACAAGGCGCGTCACGCCTCGACCTTGCTGACCTTCGAGGCGGCTGTCGAGGCGATGGAAAAGGCCAGCGCCAAGGCGACAGCCAAAGAAACCTGCAAGGCGGGCGAAGACCTGGATGCGCCGGCGCCGTCCGGGCCGGGCGCCCCGGCAACCGCGTGAGCCAACCTGCGCAGCCAAACCAGTGAGCCGCTTGGCGCGGCGTGGCGCGCATTATCTGATCCGAGCGTATCAACTCACGCTGTCGTCGATTACAGGGCGCTGGTGCCGCTTCGAGCCGACATGCTCGCATTATATGGACGAAGCCATCGACCGGCACGGGCTGTGGGCGGGCGGCTGGATGGGCGTGGCGCGATTGTGCCGTTGCCATCCGCGCGGCGGCAGCGGATACGACCCGCCACCCACCGAAATTCCGCCAACAGCGCACGCCTGGACGCCGTGGCGATTTGGCCGCTGGCGTTAGGGGTGTTGGGTCGACGGGGCGGCGGAATGAGACCACGACCCTGTCGCCGAACCTGCCCCGAAAACCTAAAGCTTCGACATGAGCTCGACGGCGAGCGCGTTGAGCCGCAGGCGTGGGCCTTCGGGCAGGGTTTTCAGGGTTTCCAGATAGATATTTCCGGCCTTGCACAAGCGCTCGTCGCTGAGCGGGGGGTCGGGCAGCTTGGCGTCGAGCATCGCCTCGATTTCGAGCTTGTCGAGGCCATTTTCGCGCAGCGCGGTTTCCAGCGTGTCGAAATCGGCGTCATCGGGCGGCGTGCGCGCGGCGCGGCCTGAACCGCCTTCGATGATTGCATCGGCCGCCGCGCCCGCCATTTGCGCGATGAGCGGACGATGACGGTTGGAAAAATCGAGGAACGCATCGTTCTGCTGGCCGAACAAAAAGTCCACGCACATGCGATTGTCCATGACTGAAAGCGCCGAGAGGATCGACGACTGGCTGGCCAGCACGCGCAACAGGGCCGCCGGACTGGCGCGCGAGGCGATGACGCCGCGATTGTGGCGCAGCTGATGCAGCGCATCGGCCATCCATGCGTCGGGATTGTCGTTGGTTTCGCCAGCGGCGCGTTGTCGCGCGATGCGATCGAGAAAAGCGCCCCAGTCGGCAGGCCACTGGTTGCGATATTTTTCCGCGAAGGCAGCGTATTCGGGCGCGCCCGCGAGTTTGGCTTCAATTTCGACGCGCTGGCTGTCCCGCGCCGCCTCCGCCGGCGAGGGCGAAGGTGCAGGAACCCGGGTTACGGCGGCGATCTGCGCGGGTTTGGTCGGCCGCGAGGCGCTGGTGCGAGCCGGGCTTGGTTTGGGCGGCACTGGCGGGGATAGCGCGTTAGCCGCAGGCGATGGCGCGACAGACGCGAGCTGCGCAGTTGAAGGCGGCGCAGCAGAACGCAGCGCCGGCCACGCCAGCGACGCCGCCAGCACGCTGGCCAGCACGACACTTCCAAGGCGCAAATGGTTGACCGTAAGCATCAAGCCCGCTGCTGGCGTTTGTCGGGAGCCAACCGGCATGATGTGGCACAACAATGGCGCCCGGCCAAGCAAGTATCCACCATCGGAAGAAAGTGAGTCACGCAGTGACGCGCTTTCTGGAGATGATAAGTGGATACTTCAACAAACACGACGTACCCGGAATCTTTGATTCCGGGTACTGGCGACGCGGCGGGCCATCGGGCGGCGCAAGTCAGGGGGTTTGCCGCATATGCCCGGGCGCCGGCGGCGTGCCCCAGCCGGACGCCCAAACCTGTGGCTCCCAGACTTTTGGGCGCTGGGGACGGTCGACGTGCCACGGGCGCGGCTCGAAGTAGCCGAGCGCCTCGTTCTTCATCTGGTCCAGTTCGCAGTAGTACTCGACGACGTGATCGTCGGGATTGCGATGGTAGGTCGCGAGGTTGTGACCGGGGCCGTGGCGCAACGGCCCCCACCCCAGCGGTATGCGATGCATCGCCAGCGTTTCGCAGCTTTGTTGCATGTGCGCGAAGTCTTTCAGCTCAAACGCGAGGTGATGCAGCTGGCTTTTCGAGCCGCGAAAAAAGTTCAGCGTGTGATGATCGCAATTGCAGCGCATGAAGACGAAGAAATCACCGAGCCAGTCAGAAACGCGAAAGCCCAGGATACGCTCATACCAGGCGACGATCGCCGGCAAGTCGGGATAAAAGAAAGCGATGTGTCCGACTTTCAGCGGCCCGATGCCGGCGACGTTCTGGTTGGCGGCGACGAACGCCCATTGCTTGAAGACATCGATGTAAGTGCCCTTGATGTCCTGAAAAGTCAGGCATTGCGGCGTGCCGGGAAACGGATCGCTGCGGATTTCACTGGCGATCCCTTCGCCGGCCAAGAATTCCTGCATCGCCGCGAAATCAGAGTTGGGCGCCACCTCGAACGACAGGCGCGTGCAATCGGCGTGACCCGATTTTTTCAGGGTGATAGCCAACTGGCCGATTTTGGTGGCGAGGTGGGCGTGGCCTGCAGTTTGGTCGCACACCATGAAACCGTTGAGCGAGACGAAATAATCCAGCGACTTTTCGAAGTCTGCTGTCTCAAGGGTGCAAGGTCCCATACGTTGGACTTCAATCATGGCCGGCTCCGGTGTGGCGAACATTTGAGGGTGCTGCGTGCAGCTAATCAGGCGCTCCGGCGCTTGGCAACGGCAGCGACGATGCTATCCTGCCGACGTGCAAGGCGGAGCGAGACATGAGATTTGTGGTGTTCGGCGTGGTTCTCGCGGTTGTCGCGGCGCCCGTCGGGCGCGCTGCAGACAAGGTCAATGTCGACACGACGTTTACGATGACCGACCTGCCGTTTTTCATTGCTGAAAAACGCGGCTATTTTCGCGACGAAAATCTTGAGATGAATTTCATCACCTTCGATTCGGCGGCGCTCGATCCCTGGTTTGCGGAGCAGGCCGCCATGGCGCTGGGTCAGCGCCGCAGTCAATGAGGCGCTGGGTCAGCGCCGCAGTCAATGAGACGCTAAGATTTCGCCGCAGCCCAGGAGGCGCTGGGCCAGCGCAAAAATGAGGCCGCCGGCATTTCGCCGCATTGGTTTGTTGTAAGCCAGCGCATGCTTCGTCTGGTTTTCGCCGTGCTGACGTTTGGTCTGCTCCTCGCGCCGTCGCGCGCGGAGGAGGATGTAGCGTCGGCGCCGTCGCAGCCACCGCTGCAAGATATGCAACAACTCGGCGATTTCACGCCGCCGGCGTTGCCCGAGCCACGCAAGGACGCGGCGGTTGATCCGCGTGGCAAGCCTGTCGACATTCCCTTGCCGGGCGCGCCGGAGATCCGTCATCGCCCGGGCGCCGGCGTGTTCGTGGGAACCCTCGGGCCGGACAACAATGTGTTCATCAACGGCTCGCGCAGCAAGGCGACAGTTGGTGTGCGGCGGGATTTCTGAGCGGCGTTCGCGTTTCCTGCGTGAGCGAACTTGTGTATGCAGGTTGACGAATGCGCGGGGAGGAGGGGGAGCGAAACATGACCAACCGGTTCAACCGCCGCGAGGCGATGGCTGTCGTGGCGAGTGTCGCCGCCTCGCGCGCCTTGGCGCAAGAGGCTTCAGGAAACGCGGCTGGTTCAAGCGCCGCTGACTTTCCAAAAGCGCAAATCAAATTCATCTGCTCGGCTGCGGTGGGCGGCGGCAACGATCTCATCGCGCGCATTATGGGCCTGCATCTGCAACCGCGCTGGGGGCAAAATGTCGTCGTCGACAACAAGCCGGGCGCTGGCAACAACATCGCGGCGGATTTTGTCTACCGCTCCGCCCCCGATGGTTACACGCTGCTGGTTTCGCCGCCGGCGCCTGTCACGGTCAACAAGGCGCTGTTCCGCGATTTGCGTTACGATCCTGACAAGCTCGAGGCGGTGTCGATCACATCCTACATTCCCAACGTGCTCATTGTTTCGAAGGACTCGCCCTTCAAGACGGCGCAGGCGTTCATCGCCTTCGCGCGCGCCAACCCGGACAAGCTGACCTACGCATCGCAGGGCATCGGCACTACGGGACATTTGACGGGCGCCTTGTTTGAGCAGTTGACCGGCGCAAAACAGGCGCATGTGCCGTTTAACGGCGCCGCGCCGGCGGTGACGAGCGTGCTGTCGGGACAGGTTGATTTCATGTTCTCCGACATTGGCACGGTGCTGTCGCTCGCCAGCGACGGCAAGCTGCGCATGTTGGCGACGTTGACCAAAGAGGCGCCGCCTGTTGCGCGGGACTTGCCGACCATCGCGGCGGTCGGCATGCCGGAATTGCTGTCGGACACGTGGACGGTTTTCACCGCGCCGCCGGGCACGCCGCTCGCCATACGCGAGAAATACAACGCGGCGATGCGCGAAATCATTTTTTTGCCAGAGGTTGCCGCGCAGTTGCAGAAAATCGGCGTCGTGCCCTGGGGATTGAGCGTCGCGCAAAGCGAAGACCTCATCCGCAAGGAGACGAAGCGCTGGGGCGAGGTGGTGCGGATCGCCGGGGTAAAGGTGGAGTAGTTGGGACGGGCCGCTAGCAGGCCGCTGAAAAACTCGAACGTGAAAACCTCGTCCTTCGAGACGCGCCTTCGGCGCTCCTCAGGATGAGGTTTTCAACGGGAAATTCGCGGTTTTTTGGCCCATTAGAGACAAAGTAGCCTCATCCTGAGGAGGCCGCGAAGCGGCCGTCTCGAAGGACGAGGCGGGCCACGACGTTTTCAGCAACCTGCTAGAACTTCGCCTTCATCTCGTCGCCGAACACCTTGCGCCAGTCGTCGCCCGCCTTCACGAAATTGTCGTAGGCGCGCATGTGGTTGTGGGATTTGGGGTTGACGCCGCGCGGGGCCTTGCCGCTTTCCACGTCGCGCGTCGCCTCCAGCAGCAAGCGCCGCATGGTGATGATGGCGCGATCGGTGGACCCGAGGTGTTCCTTGGTGCGGTCGCAGATCCGCTCCATACCTTCCTGCAAAGCGAAATCCTGGGTGTTGACGCCGGTGATGCCGGTGAAAACTTTCGTCCTCATCAGGGCTTCATCGCGCCCGTAATCGTTGGAGCGGTTCTTTTTCAGCTTGAAGGTGCCGGGAATCATTTCTTGCGGGCCGCGGCCATAAAAAGTTTCGGCTTCCTCGATATGTTTGTGCGACAGCGGCACGCTCATGTCGTAGCCCGTATGCCAGTTGTAAACGTTGGTTTGATAATCGTCGATCGGCGCCCAGATGTGGCCATCGATGACGGGTGTTTCCTTGCGCTTGCCGTCGAACTTGTGAATGCCGCCGCGCATCTGCTGGAACGGCATGACGTAGTGATATAGCCGGATGTAGAAATCGCCGTTGCCGAGATTGCGGTGCGACACATAGCAATACCCATAGTCGGTAGGCTCGACGTCAAGTCGCGGCGCCGTATCGACCTGGCGCATCTGGCTTTTGACGTCGATGGCGTTGTTGTGGGCGAATGAGGAGTGCGCGGTGTCAAGCCCGCCCTCGAGCGCCTGAAGGTAATTGCATTCCTCATAAGTCTTCGACACGTAGCGGTGGGTTGCTGGCGCGCGAAGCCATTCGTAATCGGGCGGCGCGGGCATGCTTTGTTGCGGCCCCATGTAGGTCCAAACGACGCCGCCGAGCTCAATAACCGGATAGGCTTTTATGCGTACGCGCTCGCGCAGTTTTGAATCGGGCGCCTCGGTCGGCATGTCGGTGCAGGCGCCGTCGCGATCAAATTTCCAGCCGTGGTAGGCGCAGCGCAGTCCACACGCTTCGTTGCGAGCAAAATACATGGGCGCGCGGCGGTGCGGGCAATAGGCGTCAACGAGGCCGACGTCGCCGTTGCTGTCGCGGAAGGCGATGAGGTCTTCGCACAGCAGGCGAACCCGCACAGCGAGGCAATCGGGCGAGGCTAACTCGCTGGAGAGGCAGGCCGGTTGCCAGTAGCGGCGGAAAAGCTCGCCCGCCGGCGTGCCAGGTCCAACGCGGGTCAAACGTTCGTTGTCTTCCTGTCTCAGCATCCCGGTCTCCGTCCGCGTCGACGCCATTTCTAGTATGACGTGACCATGTCTAGTCTGACGCAATCATGTCTGTCCACGCGGGTTGGTTACGGACGCCGCCGCGCGCCAGGCGCGCGACGGGTAGTTCGATGCGTCAGTTTGCAGCGAAGCAGTAAAGCAAGCCCGCGCCGCCCGTGCTGATTAGATCCTTCTGACTGCAACCGCCCTCAGCGCCGCGCGACGGGTGCGAGGAATTCCACGAGTGCGCCGGCGCATCGTCGCGCAGGCCGGTCTTGTCGATATGGCCGAGCATGGTGGCGCCTGTCGCGCTGCTCGTCCAGTTGCCACAGGTCATGTCGGCGCCCGCCGGAAAGGCGCGACCGTCGGTTTGCGATCCGGTGAGCACATCGTGAACATTCGGCGACCAGCCGACGCCGGGCAGCCTCTGGCCACGCTCGGTCAGCGAATTTTCCATGCCAAGTTTGTTGTCGGCGCCGTGCAGGTCGTCAACACTGGCGGCGACCACCAGCTTTTTGAAGTTCTGCCACGGTCCCTTGCCGATCCGGTCACGCGCATTGACGGCGCCGCTGGCGGCCTGGGTTGAGAGGTAGGCGTGCCACGTCTTGCCGCCTGCACCGGCGCCGGCGCCTAGTTTCTGGCAGTAGGCGTCCGCGCCTGCGAGGCCGCCGAGGTCGGCGCCCTTGCCGATGCCGCTGCTGGTGACAAAGAACGTCATGTCAGGCGATTGCGGCAAAGTGGGCGCAGCTTGGGCCGCCGGCGCGGGGCTCGGTGGCGCCGGTGGAGTTTGCGCGAGCGATGCGTGGGGGCCCAAAGCGAGCGCGGCCAGTGCGATGCCCGCCATGATGGCTGAGTGTGATTGCATTGAGTGTTCCTCCCGGGCGCAGGGTCGCGCCAGCGGGCAGAGTATCACCGGTTTTGTCGCCGCCAAGCGTTGAAGCGCTCACGGTTTCGTGTAAGGTCCCGCGCACCGGCGCGTGAACTTCCACGAGCTTCCACGGATTTCAAGGTAAACGATGACACGCAACGAAAATGAAAGCCCTTTTGTCGTGGATCGCTACGACACGGTGGCGCAAGTACTGCACTGGCTTATCGCGTTGATGATCTTCGGGATGTTTACGCTCGGCTTGCTGTTTGACTCTTTCCCGCGCGCTTCCAAGACATGGTGGGTCAATATTCATACCTGCTTCGGGCTGGTGCTTTTCGCCCTGGTGCTGTTCCGGCTGTTTTATCGCATCGGCCATAAGCCGCCGGCGCTGCCGCCGGAAACCAGCGACCTCGTGCGCAAATCCTCATCGGCGCTGCACCACACTTTTTATTTGCTGCTTGTCGTGCTTCCCGTCATCGGCATCGTCGCCTATGTCTGGCACGGGCGCGCTTTCGATTACGGCCTGTTCAAACTGAACTTCGGCGTCGCCGCCAACAAAGGCATCTACGAGCCGGCTGAAGTGTTTCACCAGTATTTGGGCTATGCCCTCATGGGGCTGGTCGCAGTACACATCCTCGCTGCGGTGTGGCATCACTGGATTCGGAAAGACCAGTTGATTTCCCGAATGATGCCGGGGCCGCGCGGCTGAAGACTTCACCCGGCTTCTGCGAGCGTCGTCGACGTCAGCCGTTCGGCGGTGGCGCTGCGTGCGCGCCGTGCCGGTTGAAGAAATCCACGAGGTCGTCGAGCAGGCGATACTTGCGGAAAGTCGTGGTGATTGACGTGACGAGGCTGAAATGTCCGGCGCCGGGATAGATTTGCAGTTCGGCGGGAATATTGCGTTGCCGTAACGCCGCCAAAAGCGTGCGCGAACTCCCGACGTCGACCGTCGTGTCGGCCGAGCCATGCTGGAGAAGGATGGCGGGCGCGCCGGATTGCGCGGCGTTGATCGGCAGGCTTGTCGCCGACGGGTCAGCCCCGAACGCGCTGCGGGTAATCATGTTGTCAATCGGCAGGAAATCATAGGGACCAGCGACGCCTGCAGCGCCCTTGATAATGCTTCGCTGTAAACCCTGCCGCTTTAGGAATTCCGGCGCCAGTGCGACCATCATCGCATTATAGGCGCCAGCCGAGTGGCCAACGAGGAAAAGACGCGAGGGGTCGCCGCCGTATTCGGCCGCGTGACGGTAAACATGCGCCACCGCAGCCGCCGTGTCCTGCACAAACGCGGGGTAGGTGACTTCAGGCGCGAGCCGGTAGTCGGGAATCACGGCGACGAAACCGCGCGCGGCGAGCGAGCGACCAACAAACGAGTAGGCGTCGCGCGAGCCGCTCCGCCACGATCCGCCGTAGATGAACACCACAACAGGAGCCAGGCCGCGAGCGGCAGGCAAATACACATCGTAACGCTGTCTGGGCGCGTCTCCGTAGGGCACGTCTGTCGGGCCGCGCGTCCCACCGGGCTCAACGCTGACGACGCGATCAAATGTCGCAATCGCCGAGCAACTGGCAAGCATGACGGCGCTGACGCCAATCGCCGCGCCATTCGCCCAGAACCGGCGGCGCGGTTCAGAGGTGGCGTTGAGAAGGCAGGCGAGTGTGGGGGGAAAAATCAGGGGAGCGCTCACAGTGGGAGGGGGCAGTATGTGCGGTGCCCGGCTAAACGATCCTCGCGGTCGGAGGTTCCGCTGCAAAATTGCGCGCCAGCGCCGGTCTAGGTATATCGCCTCATCCGCTTACGCCTGATTGTACAGGCGAGTGAGCCCGAGGAGTCCCGCATGATTTCCGTCACCTTCCCCGATGGCGCTTGCCGCCAGTATGAGCCCGGCGTCTCCGGCTTCGACATCGCCAAGGAAATTTCCCCCTCGCTCGCCAAGCGCACCGTCGCCATGGCGCTCGACGGTGTTGTCGTCGATCTCGCCGACCCAATTGAAACCGACACGAAAATCGAGTTCATCGGGCGCGACGACCGGCGCGCGCTCGAACTCATTCGCCACGATGCGGCGCACGTTTTGGCGGAGGCCGTCCAGTCGCTCTGGCCGGGCACCCAGGTCACCATCGGCCCGGTGATTGAAAACGGATTCTACTACGACTTTGCGCGTAACGAAGCCTTCACGCCGGAGGATTTCGCCGCCATCGAAAAGAAAATGCGCGAGATCATCGCCCGCGATGCGCCATTTGTCCGGCAAGTGTGGAGCCGTGCCGAAGCCATCTCGCACTTCGAGAAGAAGGGCGAAGCGTTCAAGGTCGAACTCGTCGCCGCGATTCCCGCCGACCAGGATCTGAAAATCTACAAACAGGGCGACTGGCTCGACCTTTGTCGCGGTCCGCACATGACTTCGACGGGAAAAGTCGGCAACGCTTTCAAGCTGATGAAAGTGGCGGGCGCCTATTGGCGCGGCGACAGCAACAATCCCATGCTGTCGCGCATCTACGGCACGGCGTTCGCCAAACAGGAAGACCTCGACGCCTATCTCAAGCAGATCGAGGAGGCCGAGCGGCGCGACCATCGCAAACTGGGGCGCGAAATGGACCTGTTCCATTTTCAGGAGGAGGCGCCGGGCGCGATCTTCTGGCACCCCAAGGGATGGACGCTGTTCCAGACGCTGGTTTCCTACATGCGGCGGCGGCTCGCCGGCGACTATCAGGAGGTCAACGCGCCGCAAGTCATGGACAAGGCGCTGTGGGAAACCTCAGGTCATTGGGGCTGGTTCGCCGACAACATGTTCGCGGTGAAATCGGCGACCGCCTTCATCCGGCCGGACGACCCCGATGCAGATCAACGGGTGTTTGCGCTGAAGCCGATGAATTGCCCCGGCCACGTGCAAATTTTCAAGCACGGCCTGCGCAGCTATCGGGATTTGCCGATCCGCCTGGCTGAGTTTGGCGTCGTGCATCGCTATGAGCCGTCGGGCGCCATGCATGGCGTGATGCGGGTGCGCGCCTTCACGCAGGACGACGCGCACGTCTTCTGCACGGAAGATCAGATGGCTGAGGAATGTCTCAAAATCAATGATCTCATTCTCTCGGTGTATCGCGATTTTGGCTTCGACCGCATTGTCGTGAAACTGTCGACCCGGCCGGAGAAGCGCGTCGGCACGGACGCCATGTGGGACCACGCCGAAGCCGTGATGAGCCGCGTGCTCGACACCATCAAGGCGCAGCACGGCGACGTAGTGGAGACTTCGCTGAATCCGGGCGAGGGCGCTTTCTACGGGCCGAAATTTGAATATGTGCTGCGCGACGCGATCGGGCGCGATTGGCAATGCGGCACGACGCAGGTTGATTTCAATCTACCGGAGCGGTTTGGCGCTTTCTACATCGACAGCGCCAGCGACAAGATAGCGCCTGTTATGGTGCATCGCGCCATCTGCGGCTCGCTCGAACGCTTCATCGGCATTCTCATCGAGAATTATGCGGGGGCGTTTCCGCTCTGGCTGTCGCCGCTGCAAATCGTTGTGGCGACGATCACGCAGGACGCTGACGAATACGCGCGCGAACTTCTCGCAGCGGCGCGCAAACGCGGCCTCAAGGCCGAGGCGGATCTGCGCAATGAGAAAATCAACTACAAGGTGCGCGAACATTCACTGGCGAAAGTTCCCGTGATGCTCGTCGTCGGCCGCAAGGAGGCCGAGCAGCGCACGGTATCCATCCGCCGTTTTGGCTCGCAGGCGCAGCAAAGCCTCGGCATGGACGAGGCGCTCGCTGCGCTCGTTGCGGAAGCGACGCCGCCGGATGTGAAACGCGAGGCGCTGGGATAAGGCGGCGTGCTGGGCGCACATGCTGCCCCCCTTGCCGGGCGCTTGGCGCGGGCGCAACTTGCAATCTGCGAGTCGCGCGGGGGTAAACGCGCCGGCGCCCGCGTGGGGGCGAGATGATGCTGTTCGGGCTTCTGGCGTTGGTTCTGGCGGCTTTCGGATTTCGCGGCTATCTGCTGGCCCGCAAGCTTACCGACAAGTTCGCCCAGCGCGAGGCCTCGGATGGCATGATCGAAGCGTTGGCGCGCCGGCTCGGCGAAGCGTCATTGCAGATTGAACAGATATCGCGGCGCGTGGACGCGTTTGAAGGCAAGACAGCCAGCGCAGATGCCGGGTTGGCGAAACCTGATGCGACGCCGCTCGACGCGAAAAACATGTCGTTCGCTGCAGAGCCAATGCCGAAGGCGCCGCCGGAAACGCTTCAGCCCGCATCCCGGTTACCGGGCGCTCCTTCGCCGCCCGCTGTCCCGGCCATTTCAACGGGCGAAGCCGTGTCGGGAATGACGCGGGAAAGCGCTGCTGGCGCAGACGAAAAACTTGCGTCGTCCGCTGATGCAACGCGACCCGAACGAGTTGCGACAACGCGCAGCCTCGAAGAAAGGATCGGCGCGCGCTGGAGCGTTTGGGCGGGCGCGTTGGCGCTCGGGCTCGGCGGCATCCTGCTGGTGCGATACTCCATCCAGGCCGGCTTTTTCGGGCCAGCTTTTCGCGTCATCGCCGGGTTGTTGCTGGCCGCAGCGCTGGCGGCGTGCGGCGAATGGTTGCGACGCAGCGAAGCCGCGCAACTGCACGGCGCGACAGCCGGGCGTTTTCAAGGCGCGTATATCCCCGGCGCGCTGACGGCGGCGGGTTCCGTCACCGCATTCGCCAGCCTCTACGCCGCGCACGCGCTATATGGGTTCATCGGTCCTGGCGTGGCTTTGGCAGCGCTTGGCGCGGTTGGCATCGCGACAATGCTGGCGGCGCAAACACACGGCCCGACGCTCGGCGCGCTCGGCCTTTTGGGCGCCTTCGGTGCGCCCTTGCTGGTTTCCTCCAGCCGTCCCAATGCGTGGGCTGCGGTGCTTTATCTCGCAGTCATCGGCGGCGTCAGCCAGTATCTGGCGTGGCGACGCAACTGGCGCTGGCTGAGCTTCAGCGCCGCCGGGGCGGCGGCATTGTGGACGTTGATTCTGCTGCCAACGTTTGCCGCAGCGACGACGCATCTGGTGCTGGCGACGGCGATGCTCGTGGCGAGCTTGTTGGCGCGGGAGAGCGCTGAGCGCGACAGGCAATCTTCAACCGGCGGGTCATCGGCGCCAGTGGCGATGGACGCCTGTCTGGCGCTGTCGGTGGGCGTCGTTATCGCCGCGCTGTTGCTGTTGGGCGGCGCCTCCAGCCGCGATTTTGGCGCGGTGTGGATAACCGGCGCGGCGTTATTGACGCTGTTGCCGTTGATCGCGGCGTTGCGTTCGCCGCGTCTGGCCCCGGTGGCCCTAGCGGCAGCGGTGCTCGCCAAATGGACGCTGTTCATTTGGCCGCCGCAGGGCGTCTTGCGGCTTGACCGACTTCATTCGTCGTTTGGAGAACTCTTCGTTACGCCCGATTCCCGGTTGGCGTTTTGTATTTACGCCAGCTTTGCAGCGCTGGTGATTGGCGGCGGGTGCGCGGCAGTCGTTTTGCGCCGCGCCATGGCTGTCGGTTGGCCAGCGCTTAGTTACTGGCTGGCGATGTCGGCGGCGCCGCTGGCGGCCCTTACGTTGGCGTATTTGCGTTTCGATTATCCGCAGGCGTCGATGCGGTTCGCCATCGTCGCGCTCCTCGTCATGGCGGCGTTCGCGCAGGGGGCGCGGATAGCGCGCCGGCAGGGCGAAGGTTTTGACGTGACGCAGGGGGTGTTTGCTTGCGCGGCGATCGCTGCACTGGCGCTGGCTCTCGCCTTCGGGCTCGACGGCGCGTTGTTGCCGGCAGGCTTTGCACTCGCGGCATTGGCGTCATCGTTCGTCGCGACGCGAATGAACATAACGCTGTTGCGATGGTCGCTCGTCGGCCTCGGACTGCTCGTCTGCGCGCGGCTCGCCTACGATCCGCAGCTTGTGGCCGGGGCCTTGTCGTCCCGGCCGGTCTTCAACTGGCTGCTCGTGGCGTATGGATTGCCGGCGCTTTGCTTCGCACTGGCGGCGCGCACCTTGCGAGGCGCCCGCGACGACACGCCTGCCGATGTGGCCGATGCGCTTGCGGTTTTATTCGCAGCGTTGCTGGCGTTCTTTGAAATTCGTCACTTCATGAATGGCGGCGATGCTCTGGCGCGCCAAAGCGGACTCGTTGAACAGGGCTTGCTGACCTTGATGAGTTTCGGCTTTTCCCTGGTCCTGACGCGGCTTGACGCCGGGCGCGCCAATATCGTGTTTCGCTACGCCTCGCTTGCGGCGGCGCCGATTGGTTTTATGCAGGCGTTGGGGTGGCTGCTGTTGCGTCACAATCCGCTGCTCTCGGCGGAGCCGGTCGCCGGCGGCCTTGCGATCAACGCATTGCTGCCAGGGTATCTGGTACCCGCGGCCATGGCTGGCGTGTTGACGTGGTATGCGCGGCGCACGCGGCCCGACTGGTACATTTACGGCGCGGCGATCAGCACCATTGCGCTGACTCTGGCGTACCTGTTGCTGGAAACACGGTTGCTTTTTCACGGCGCGCGAATTGGCCTGCACGAGGGGCTGTGGCTTAGCGAAAGCGGCGTGGGAACGACGCTGCTGTTTGGCGCAGCGCTCGGGCTCGCGTGGATGGGTCGCCGGTTCGCCTCGCGGAGGTTTGACACCGCAGCGCTGGCGACGTTGGCGACAGGGTTCGGCGCCGCCGTCGTGGCGCAAGGCGTTATTGCAAATCCACTGTGGACCGATTTGGCGATTGGCGGACATACGCCGTTCGACACTTTGTTCGTCGGCTATCTGCTGCCCACGGCGCCCTGCTTCGGCCTAGCGTGGATGGCGGCTTCGAGCCCCGCCTCGCCAGCCCGGATGCTGCGTGGCGTTGCCGCAGTCGTCGTTATGTCAGGCGCCTTTGTCTGGTCGACGCTGGAAACGCGACGGTTTTTCTGGCCCGACGGCATGGGCGTCTGGCGCGGCTTCAGCCAGAGCGAGGTCTATGCCTTCTCGGCCGTGTGGCTGGTGTTCGGCCTGGGTCTGCTTGTCTATGGCGTCTGGCGCGGCTATCGGCTGGCGCGCTACGCCTCCGGCGTGTTCGTCATCCTCAGCACGCTGAAAATTTTTGTCTTCGACCTTGCCGGCCTTGAAGGGCCTTTGCGAGCCTTGTCGTTCATCGGCCTTGGCGGCGCGCTGATCGCCATCGGGCTGATCTATCAGCGCTACGTCTTCGCCGCGCCCGCCTCGCAAGCGACTTGAGCGGTTCGACGCCTCGCCTGGCTCAAAACGCCTTGAACGTCAGGATGGTGCGTGTATCGACGATGCCGGGAATGCGCTGCACTTTCTCGCCGACGAAATGACCGATGTCGATCTGCTTCTCAACATAAAATTTGGCGAGAATGTCGAAGTTACCGGCGATGGAATAAATCTCCGAAGCGATCTCCGCCTCGGCCAGCGCGTTCGCGACCTCGTAGGTGCGGCCCAGCGCGCATTTGATCTCGACAAAAAACGTTTGCATCCCAATCCCTCGACGGCGCCAAAACCATGATTGGCGGCGTTCAGTTTGCAAGCACCTCGACATCCCTGTCGATGGCGGATTGAACGTTGAAGGTCGCCTGCCATGTCCGGCCGTTGCGGCGTGCAATGACGACATACTCGCCTTCGGCCAGCACGAGGGAGGGAAACGCGCCAATCATTTCGCGAATGACGTCGCCGCCCGGCGTCAGCACGGAAAAGCTGGTGTTGGCGAGCGCTTCGCCGCCGGCGGCGTTGACGAGTTTCAACGTCATCAGCGCGGCGCGGTGGCGCAACGTGGCTTCGGTGAGTTTTCCGGTCTGCACGCGCAATTCCGCATTGACCACGGAATTGGTGGAGTTGACCGGCGCGCCCGGCGCCGCCGTCGAGCCCGCCGCAGCTTTCTCCAGATAGCTTGAGACGACGCGGTAGTTGCCTTCGGGAAGATGCATCAGCTCGCCGGGGCGTGCATTCTGCACCACGGTGCGCGCCGGGGCGGTGCGCGTCTCTGGCACGGTAACGGCGATGGTTAGTCGCTCTGGCGCGATCGCGGCATCGCCAAGCACGCTGGTAACCTGCAATCCGCCAGCGTTCAGACCGAGGCGATCGGTCAGCGGCTTGCCGTTGATCGTGAGGCGCTTCATCGCGCTGGCAAGACCATAGGCGACATGCACGATGTAATCCCCATCGGCGATTTGCAGGGTCGGTTGAGCCTCTGTGGAGTCCGCGACAAGAGAATGCGATCCGTCGGGCTCGGCCTGCTGGCGAACGATGCTCCAGTTGAGGCCGGATCGTATGATCTGCGCGCTGCCGCCGAGGGTGGCGGACAGGGCGAGCGGATGGGTCGGGACGCTTGGCGTCGGCGGCGCAGGCGGGCTGACGTTTCCTTGCGCGTCGTCTTGTGGGTTTGCTTGCGCGTTTCCTTGGGGGTTTCCTTGTGGGTTTCCTGGCGCGACCGCTTGCGCAGCCGCAGGCCCGCACAGCAAGGCGCAGACGAGGGCGGCAGCCCGCGCCGCCTGGCGCGCGGTTTGGGTGGGTGGGCGCCAAGCGGCGCCGAGACGAGGCAAGAGCATGGCAATCATTGGTTTGGGCTTAACCGTAGGCGCGCGGGCTGGCAACACGCACGCGTAAATGGCGGGAAAAAGCGACGCAAACATGGCGCAGCACGGGTCGCTGTGGCCAACGGCTTGCACCGGGAAAGCTTTGGGCGCGCGTCAGCCTTTGCTTTGCGGCCGCGCCGGTGTAGCGCTTGTGGGGTCCGTTCGACGGCTTGGTTGGCGTAGGACAGGTCGGGCTTAGGGCAGGTTTAAGCAGCCGGAAGCGCCAGGAAAATCGCAATGAATGCTACCCTCGAAATGATGTCGCGCCGGCGCTCGGTGGCGCCACTGGCGCTCGCCGCGCCGGGACCTGACGCGACGCAGCTCGAAGCCCTGTTGACCATCGCGGCGCGCACGCCCGATCACGGCAAGCTTGCGCCTTGGCGTTTCCTCGTGTTCGAAGCGGCTGGCGCAGCCCGCGCCGGCGCCATCATCGCCGAAATCTTTCGCGCCGATCATCCGCTGGCGAGCGCCGATCAAGTCAGCGTTGAGGAACGGCGATTGTCGTTGGCGCCAGTGGTCGTCGGCGTGATCTCGCGCGCCGCGCCACACGTCAAAATCCCCGAATGGGAGCAAGTTCTGTCGGCGGGCGCGGTCTGCCAAAACCTTGTCGTCGGCGCCAACGCCATGGGTTTCGGCGTGTCATGGTTGACGCAGTGGTACGCCTATGATCGACGCGTGCTCGACGCGTTGGGGCTCGCGCCGCATGAAAAAATGGCGGGGTTCGTGCACATTGGCACGAGCGCTTCGAACCCAGAAGATCGCACGCGCCCCGAACTCGCCGATCTCGTTAGCCGCTTTGAGGGTTGATCGTCGCCGCGCCGGCAAACCGGCGACCATGCTGGAGTCTTCATGTTTTTCGAACCGCACCTGCGCAACAAGGAAATTTTGCGCTTTGACCCGTTCAAGGCGCTGATCGCGCCGCGTCCTGTCGGCTGGGTGTCGACGATGGACAAGGAGGGCCGTGTCAATCTCGCGCCCTATTCGTTCTTCAATGCGTTTTCGAGCGAACCGCCGATTGTCGGCTTCTGCAGCGAGGGGCCGAAGGATTCGATGAACTTTGCGCGCGACTCGGGCGAGTTCGTCTGGAACATGGCGACGTGGGATCTGCGCAACCAGATGAGCGAAACTTCCGCCCCGCTGGAGCGCGGGACGAGCGAGTTCGCGCATGCCGGCCTCGAGACGGCGCCCTCGAGACTTGTGCGGCCGCCGCGCGTCAAAGCCAGCCCGGCGCATCTCGAATGCAAAGTCACCGACATCTTCCAGCTGCGCGACATCAACGGCGCCAACACGTCACGCTTCCTGGTGCTGGGCCAGGCGATCGGAATTCATATCGACGACGCCTATCTCGAAGACGGCATCGTGCAGATCACAAAAATGAAACCGATCGCGCGATGCGGCTATCAGGATTACACGGTGCTCGACCGCGTGTTCGCCATCACACGACCGAAAGGCGCCGGCAACAAGGATGCTGGCGGCTGAGCGGCGGGCGGCGCCCATATTTTGCGTGTTGCGAAGCGATGCTTGTTACCGATACATTTGCTCAGAGATACGAAAGTGACAACGCGCCAGAGGTGATTTTTGAACCTGGCTGGTGCAGAACCGCTGATTGAAGGCGAAAATGAGCAGGCCTATTGGAATAGATTTGTTCGCCGGAGCGGGGGGTATGAGTCTTGGCTTCGAACAAGCTGGCTTCGACGTGCGCGCGGCCGTGGAAATCGATCCAATCCACTGCGCCATCCATAAATTCAATTTTCCGAACTGCGTTGTGATTCCAAAATCAGTGCGACAATTGTCTGGAAACGAGATTCGCCTCACTGCGGGAATCGGTAAAGCGCCGGTTGATGTCGTTTTTGGCGGTCCCCCCTGTCAAGGTTTTTCCCTGATTGGGCATCGTTCGATAGATGATCCGAGAAACCATCTGGTTCGGGATTTTGTGCGAATCGTAGCTGAGTTGGGCGCAAGGACCTTTGTATTCGAAAACGTTAAAGGCCTGACCGTCGGGAAGCAGCGCGTATTTCTGAGCGAAATCATCGAGTGCTTCAAGGCGGTCGGGTACAATGTGCGCACTGAGTGGCAAGTACTCGACGCTGCCCATTTTGGAGTGCCACAACATCGTGAGCGGCTAATATTGATAGGCGCAAGAAAGGGAATGAAGATACCCGAATATCCGCTTCGCCAGTCGATTCCTTTTGATGAATTCAACGGGCAAGGGAAAATCGCTGTTGGTCCCAACTGTGCGGACGCGCTTGACGACCTGCCTGATGCGGATGGTTTTTCGGCGTTGAATGAATACGATGAAGTACGAGCGATTTTTGGCAAGCAAAGCGTCTATGCGGCGGAACTGCGCTGCGTTGCCGATGGGGCCTGGCATTTTGGACACATGCGAAACTGGAATCCAGGAATTTTGACGTCCAGTGCACGCACAGCACATTCAGAAATATCAAGGATGCGATTCGCGACCACAAAACCGGGAAGCGTCGAACCTATCAGCCGGTTTTTCAAACTTGACGCCAAAGGATTGTCAAATACGTTGCGAGCCGGGACGGACGGAACTCGTGGGGCATTTACGAGTCCAAGGCCCATTCACTATAAACATCCACGCTGCGTAACAGTTCGTGAAATGGCTCGCCTGCATGGCTTTCCTGACTGGTTTCGTTTTCACGTAACGAAATGGCACGGCGCGAGACAGATCGGCAATTCAGTTCCGCCGCCACTCGCTCGCGCTGTTGCGCTACAGGTTATCAGAGCTCTCGGTGTTAATCCTTCGCGTTCGACGGTTTCGCTTAAACTCGGCGAAACCGAATTGCTGAGGGGCGCAATGGGCAGTGCATCCGCACATTTTAACGTTGAAAAACCCAACACGCGTCGTGATCGCAAAAGTGGGGCAAAAAAACGCACGCAATTGGAGACGGAGGTGCAGCGATTGGCGCTGTTAGAGGTGCTGAGTGGCTAAAACATTAAAGCCACTTCCAGTGAGCCGCTACAAACAGTTGATCGAAAAGATATTCTTTGATCGCTATACAGGCGCTCCCGCTGACATTGAATGGGCGCGCCATGATTTGGAAGATGCAGCTAAAGCATTGTTGATCGAGTTACCTAAAAACCTTGGCGACGTTGTTTATTCGCTACGTTACCGCACTCCGATGCCCGAACGTATCGTTGAAACTCAACCGCCTGACATGGAATGGATCATCGAAGGTAAGGGGCGTGCAAAATATCTGTTTCGATTGGTAAAGTTCAACAGAATAATTCCAAATCCGAACTTGGCGGTGATTGGAATTCCAGACGGAACGCCCGAAATCATCCGCGCTTACGCGCTTGATGACGAGCAAGCGCTGCTGGCGATTGTCCGCTATAATCGCTTGGTCGATATTTTTCTAGGTTTGACAACCTACAGCCTGCAAAATCATTTGCGGACAACGGTCATGGAATTGGGCCAAATTGAAATCGATGAACTTTATGTCGGGATTGATCGTCACGGCTGCCATTATGCCATCCCGGTGCAGGCGAAAGGTGGCAAGGATCAAATTTCAGTCGTGCAAGCGAGGCAAGATATCAAGTATGTAGAACAAAAATTTCCGGGGATGCGATGTCGAGCGCTGTCGGCGCAGTTTATGGCTGAGAAACGCATCGCGATGTTCGAATTGTCTGTCCAGGACGACATGATTGTTGTCGTCGACGAAAAACATTATCAACTGCTGCCGGCGAGCAGTCTGGATCGAAAATCTATCGTCGACTATCGAAAAACCTAGCTTTCGCCGGTTCAATGCGCCTGCACAAAAAAACCCTCCGCGCATTCGCGCGAAGGGGCCTGATGCAAACGCCGCAGGCGTTCAGAACGCGACTTTTTCAGAACGTGACTTTGTCCTTGATCGCGTCCTCGGCGTTCTTCGGCACCACGTTGCGCTTTTCAAAGTCCGCCCAGTCCTTGAACTTCGCCTTGGTGCGGGCTTCCAGGATCGCCTTGACACGCGCCTCGCCGATTTGCGGCAAGCTGTCGAGCTCCTTGGCGTCGGCAGTGTTGAGGTTGACCTTCTTCGTCACTGGCGTCGCGGTAGCGGGCTTGGCCGCAGTCGTGGCGGCCGGAGTGGCTACAGCGGGCGCTACGGGAGCAGCGGCAGGTGCTGCGGGGCGCGCCGGTGTCGCCGGTATTGCGGGCTGCGTCGCCTGAGCGAAGGCTGCGACGCTGGTCAGCGCGGTGAAGGCGGCGGCGATGGCAATGCGTTTAAGAGACATGATAATCCTCCAAGGCGCCCGGTGATGGAAATCGCAGTCCGCCGGGCCGGACTATGCGATGACGAGAGGTTGCTGTCTCCGTCGCTGCGTAAAATGGTTGGTGATCGCGACGCAAACAAGGCGGAAAAGCCCGGGCGGGCCTTGAATATTTTTGCACATTAGGTCAACTTCAAGCGGGTTTTAGCGGATTTGTTCATTCTCGGTTCAGGCGGGGCGTGCGCGCGGTATGGGGCAAACACAACGCGGCGAGGCTGTGCGACATGAGGCTGTGACCCTTGAGGCTGTGCGACTTGAGGCTGTGCGGCTTGAAAACGTCAGCGTTGTCTTTGGGCTTGGCGCCGAAGCCTACACCGCCGTCGAGGCGACGAGCCTGGACGTCGCGGACGGCGAGTTCGTCGCCTTGGTCGGACCTACAGGTTGTGGAAAATCCACGCTTTTGAATGTCGTTGCGGGTTTGCAGGCGCCGGCCAGCGGACGCGCGTGGGTCAACGGCTGCGAAGTCAGCGGCATCACCCGTTCGGCCGGCTATCTGTTTCAGCAAGACGCGCTGATGCCGTGGAAGACAGCGCTCGACAACGTTGCTGTGGCGATCGAAGTTGCGGGGACGCCGCGCGCCGAGGCCTTGCGCCGTGCGCAGGAGTGGCTGGCGCGCGTTGGCCTGGCGCGATTTGCAGCGCGGTTTCCGCACCAGCTTTCAGGCGGTCAGCGCAAACGCGTCGCGCTGGCGCAGGTGCTGATCCGCAATCCCGCGATTTTGCTGATGGACGAACCGTTCGGTCCGCTCGATGCGCAAACCCGCGGCCTGATGGGTGACCTGCTGCTGAAACTGTGGTCAGCGGACCGCAAGGCGGTGCTGTTTGTAACGCACGATCTGGAAGAGGCGATTGCGTTGGCCGATCGGGTTGTCGTGATGACGGCGGGGCCGGCCTCGCGCATCGTCAGCCAGCATGTGATCGATCTGCCGCGCCCGCGCGAGACCAATGAAATTCGCCTCGAACCGCGCTTTCACGAGTTGCAGAGGGCGATCTGGAAGGATTTGAAAGACGAGGTAATGAAGGCCTATGGCGACGCGTTTTCGTAACAACCAAGTGACGCGACGCGGGAATGACAAGCGCTACTTGGCGCCGGGGAGGAACCATGCGGACGCACATTTTTATGCTGGGTTTTTGCGCCGCTGTGGCTGGCGGCGCGCAGGCGCAGACACAGGCCCAGACGCAGACACAGATGTGGCCGACGCGGCCCGTTGAGCTTGTCGTCGCGTTCACGCCGGGCGCCATCACCGACATTCTCGCGCGTTCGCTGGCCGATGGTTTGACGCGGCAGTTGGGCCAGCCGGTTGTCGTCGCCAACCGCGCCGGCGCGACCGGCGCCATCGGCAGCGCGGCGGTGGCGCGGGCTGCGCCAGATGGTTATTCGCTGCTGTTCACGCCGGCTGTCTCGCTCACCGTCGTGCCGTTACAAAACCAGTCCGTAGGGTACACCTGGAAAAGTTTTGAACCGGTTTTCCAGACCTTCAAAAATGAAATGGCGATCATCGCGCGTCCCGATTCAAAATTCAAAACCGTCAACGACCTGATCGACGCCGCCAAAGCGCAACCGGGCAAGCTGAGCTATGGCCATCTTGGCATCGCCTCCATCCCGCATCTCGCCATGACGGAACTGGCGCTTTACGCGAAGGCCGAATTCAACGCCATTCCCTACAAGGGCGATTCCGAGGTTATGGCGGCGGTGCTGGGCGGCCACACGGATTTTGGTGCGGTCGTGTTGTCGTCGGCTGCCGGCGGCCCGCTCAATATTCTCGGGCTTTTCGGCGATGTGCGCAATCCGCGCGTGCCTGGCGTGCCGACGCTTCGCGAGCAGGGGTTTCAGGTCGCGCCGACAAGTTTTGGCGGCATCGTCGGCCCGGCGGGATTGGCGTCCGCAGTGAAGGCGAAACTCGCGGACGCGTGTGCCAGCGCCGCGCAGGCCGACGCTTATAAAAACCTGGCGCTAGGTCTGGGTCAGCCAGTCGATTACTATGCCGATGCGAGCGCTTTCACGCGGCGCCTCGAGCAGGACGCGCAGGACAAGGCGCGGCTGTTGTCGGCGCTTGGAGATTTGAAATGAGCCGCGCCCAATTACTGGCTTGGCAAATTCTGGCGGGTGTCGCGGCGATCGCCGTGTGGCACGTGCTGACGAATTATCCTGTGTTGAGCGAGGTGAAACAGGCGCGGTTTTTCTTTTCGACGCCTGAAGATGTGGCGGTCCGCATCTGGAAATTTTTCGCCACTGGCATGATCTGGCGGCATCTGGGAATTACCCTGACAGAGACGCTGCTGGCGTTCATCATCGGCGCGGTGTCAGGCGTCGTCATCGGCTTCTGGTTTGCGCGCCAGCCACGCGTCGCCGCCGTGTTCGACCCTTATGTCAAGATGGCCAACGCTTTGCCGCGCGTCGTGCTGGCGCCGATTTTCATGCTCTGGTTTGGCCTCGGCGTGTGGTCGAAGGTGGCGCTCGGCGTCACGCTGGTGTTTTTCATCGTGTTCTTCAATGTCTACCAGGGCGTCAAGGAAGTCAGCCCCACCGTACTCGCCAACGCGCGCATGCTCGGCATGAACGAGCGGCAATTGCTGCGCCACGTTTATTGGCCGTCGGCGTTGTCGTGGATGTTTTCCTCGTTGCATACGTCGGTCGGCTTTGCGCTGGTCGGCGCCGTCGTCGGCGAATATCTCGGTAGCGCAGCCGGCCTCGGTTACATCATCCACGAAGCGGAAGGCACGTTCGATGTGACGGGCGTTTTCGCGGGTATGGTGGTGCTGGCGGCGTTCGTGCTCGTTATCGACGGCGCGGTGACTTTGGTCGAACGCCGGCTTCTGGCGTGGCGGCCAGCGCCGGCGGGGTAGGGGTGACTTTCGTTCAGGCTGCGCCTGTGCGACTGTCGCGTGCAGATTTTTCGGAGGCATTTGGATGCGCGCTTTGAGCTTCACGACGGTTTTCGCCGCGAGCCTTGCGATGGCCGCAACGGCATTCGCGCAAGCGCCCGAGAAAACCAAAGTGACGCTTGGCGTTGGCGGCAAAGCGTTGCTGTATTACCTGCCGCTGACCATCGCCGAGCGAAAAGGCTATTTCAAAGAGCAGGGGCTCGACGTCGAAATTCAGGACTTTGCCGGCGGCGCGCGCTCGCTGCAGGCGCTGGTTGGCGGCTCTGTCGATGTTGTCACGGGCGCCTACGAGCACACCGTGCGCATGCAGGCGAAGGGGCAGGATGTCCGCGCCGTTCTCGAACTCGGCCGCTTTCCCGCCATCGGTGTCGGCGTCAAGAAGGGCCGCAAATTCGACGGCCCTGCCGATTTCAAGGGCATGAAGATCGGCGTCACGGCGCCCGGCTCCTCGACCAACATGCTGATGAATTTCGTCATGGCAAAAGCTGGCCTGTCGCCGCGCGATGCGTCCTACATCGGCATTGGTTCGGCCCAATCGGCACTTGCCGCGATCCAGAAAGGCGAGATCGACGCCATCTCGCATCTTGAGCCCGTGCTGTCGTTTCTGGAGCGCTCGGGCGATATCAACGTCGTCGTCGACACGCGCACCGAACAGGGGACGCGCGATCTGTTTGGCGGCGCCAATCCAGCGGCGGTGCTCTACATAACGAAAGGCTTTATCGACAAAAATCCGAACACCGTGCAAGCGCTCACCAACGCCCTCTATAAATCGCTGCAATGGTTGGCGACCGCGACGCCCGAAGCTATCGCGGCGACCGTGCCGGAAGAATATCTGCTGGGCGACAAGCCGCTCTATCTGCTTGCCCTGAGCAAATCGAAACCGGCGTATTCCCTGTCGGGGATCATTGATCCCGCCGGCATGAAATCGACGGCCGACATGCTCAAACAATTCGACGAAGAGATGAAAAGCGCCGACGTCGATCTCAGTAAAACCTTCGACGACCGGTTTGTGAAGAAGGCTTCTGTGGTCGTAAAATAGCGGACTGCCGGCTTGAGCGGAATCGCCAAGGTTCGCTCGGGGATCGCCAAGTCCGGCACGGAGACCCAATTGCGCCGCGCCTTCCACACTCTCGATGTTTTCACCGACACGCCGTTTGCCGGCAATCCGCTCGCCGTCGTGCTCGACAGCATCGGGCTCGATGCGGCGCAGATGCAAGCCATTGCGCGCGAGTTCAATCTGTCAGAGACGGTGTTCGTTCGCGACGCCGGCGATCCCGTCAACACGGCGCGGTTACGGATTTTTACGCCGCAGTCGGAGTTGCCGTTCGCCGGCCACCCGACGATCGGCGCGGCGGCGCTGATTGCGCATCTGCGCGCGCCCGGGCACATCGCCAAAGATGAATTGCGCGTTGTGCTGGAGGAGACGGTCGGCGATATCGTTTGCATGGTGCGCGCGCCGAAGAAAGGCGCGCTGTACGCCAGTTTCATCGCGCCGAAGATAGCCACGCGCATCGCCGATCTCGGCCCCCCCGCGAGTTTGGCGTCGGCGCTTTCTTTGGCGCCTGAGGACATCGGCATGGACGGACACTTGCCGGGCGTCTGGAGCGCAGGCGGCGCGTTTGCTTTCGTGCCCGTCGCCTCGCGGGCGGCGCTGTCGCGGGCGCGACCGCAGGCGCAACATTTCGGCGCGGCGTTTGGCGATGTCATCGGCGCGTTTCTTTACACCAGCGAGGTCGAGCGCCCCGGCAGCGACGTGCGCGCGCGGATGTTTGCGCCGGCGCATGGCATCGCCGAAGACCCGGCGACGGGGTCGGCGGCGGCGGCGTTTGCGGGGGTCGCGGTGGCCTACGAAAAGCCTGCCGACGGCGAGCATACGCTGGTCATCGAGCAAGGCTTTGACATGGGTCGTCCAAGCCTCATCACGGTTGGCCTCGCGGTTGAGGATGGCGCGCTGACGGGCGCCAGCATTGGCGGCGCGGTCGTGCTCGTGTCGCAAGGTTTTATCGAGGCATGAGCGGCGCAGCGGAGATCACGCGTCAGGCGGGATAACCGTGGCGGCGTTTGGAGGCGGTGACGAGGCCGCGCGCCTCACCATCGCGGCCGGCCTGACAGACGGCGGCAGCCTGCGAAATCTCGCTCTGGATCTGCGTGTAAACCGGCAGCGTGACATGCCCCATCTGCCGATCGTTTTCCTGGATGGCCTGCCAGCGCGCCACATCGCCAGAGCAGCCGGCGCCTTGGGGAAGCTGGAAATCCGGCGGTGTGTAGCGAAGGCTCGCTGTCGGCGCTGGCGCCTGCGCAATTGGGGGTGGTGGCGAGGCGTTGCAGCCGGCAAGGCAAAGCGCCAGGGTCACGCCGGACAGCCGCCGCGCCGCGCAGGTCAAAATCATCAGGCAACTCCGTGCTAACCGAATCCATTGGGGTGAGCCAACCTTGACTTTGCCCACCGCGCGCGGTCAAGCAATCCTTGCGCAGGAAGCGGGGGATCGGGCCGTGAAACAGGTTTTGGCGATTGTTGTGGCGGCGATGGCGCTCGGTGCTGTCGCGCAGGCGCAAAGCTTCCCGGATCATCCCGTGCGGATCATCGTGCCGCAGCCGCCGGGCGGCGGTTTTGATACGGTGGCGCGGGTGATGGCGGACCGGCTTTCTGTCGTGCTTGGGCAGAGTGTCATCGTCGAGAACAAGGCGGGCGCCGGCACGCTTGTGGGTAGCGAGTATGCGGCGAAGGCGACGCCAGATGGCTATACGCTGCTGCTCGGCGGCACTTCCAACATTGCGCTCAACCCCGGCCTGTATCCGAACATCAACTACGATCCTGTCCGCGATTTTACGCCGGTTGGTCTGGTCGTGAGCTGGCCGTTCATGATTATCACGCGCAACGGGCTGCCCTACAAGACTTTGAAGGAATTCGTCGACGCGGCGAAAGCCAAGCCCGACGGTTTGACATTCGCCTCGGCTGGACTGGGCAGCGGACAATACGTCGCGGCGGCGATTTTCGCCCATCTCGCCGGCATCCAGATGACGCACGTGCCCTACGCCGGCGCGCAGGCGGCTTACACGGATTTGCTCGGCGAGCGCGTCGACATGTTTGCTGACAACGCGCAGACGGCGTTGCCGCAAGTGAAGGCCGGGAAGGTGCGGGCGCTCGCCGTCACCACGGCGCAACGCTATGCCGCGACGCCCGACGTGCCGAGCGCGCTGGAGACGGGATTGTCGGCCATCGACATGGAGACATGGTTCGGCGTGTTCGCGCCAGCCGCAACACCCAAACCAGTGCTGGACAAGTTGACGGACGCCGTGGCGAAGGCCCGCGCGATGCCCGAAGCCATCGACATTTTCACCAAGTCGGCGGGCACGCTCAAAAACATGACGCCCGAGCAGGAACGCAGTTTTACGCGCAACGAGACAGAGCGGTGGACGAAGCTGCTGCGCGAGGCGAAGATCACGGCGCAGTAGGGGCTCTGCTCCGGCAAGCCGGGCGTCCTCAGGATTCGAATATCGCCACAGCCCGCGTCCAGCCGGCGGAGGCTTTTTCGATTTTGACCGGAAAGCACGAGATCATGAAGCCGTGCGCGGGCAGGGCTTCGAGGTTGCTCAGCTTTTCGATGTGGCAATAGCCGATTTCGCGACCGCTGCGATGGCCTTCCCAGATGAGGGAAGCGTCACCGGTGGCGGCGAATTTTTTGGCTGTGTAAACGAACGGCGCATCCCATGACCATGCGTCGGTGCCGGTGACGCGTACGCCGCGCGAGGTGAGATAAAGCGTCGCCGCGCGGCCCATCCCACATCCCGTGGAGACGTAATCGGGCTCGCCGTAGCGCGCGCCAGCGCTGGTGTTGATGACGACGATGTCGAGGGGTTGCAATGCGTGACCGATGCGCGCCAGTTCGGCCTCGACATCCGCCGCCGTGGCGACATAGCCGTCGGCAAAATGGCGGAAGTCGAGTTTGACGCCGCGCTGAAAACACCAGTCGAGCGGGATTTCGTCAATGCGCAGCGACGGCTTGCCGCCATCCTGCGTCGAGGCAAAGTGCCACGGCGCATCGAGATGCGTACCGTTGTGGGTGGAGAGTTCAATTTTTTCGACCGCCCAGCCCTCGCCATCGGGCAGATCGGCTTTCGTCAGGCCAGGAAAATACGAGCAGACAATGCCGACGCTTTGCTGATGATCGATATAGGTGATCTTGGGCTCGTTGCCGGGCGGATCGGAAGCGATGCCGCTGCGCAGGCTGCAGGAGATGTCGATGAGGCGGCGGGGCATGTTTTTCCTCTGCGGGTTTGCATATGGCGCAATATGCTGATGAGTTCATCGAAGAGCAACGCGGTTCGTTTTTGCAGGCTTGAGGAAAATTAAAATGAATGCGCCCGTAAAAACCGCCACCGACGCGCACGGCGTTACGATGCGTGAAGCGTTTGGCGTTTGGGCGCGCATCGCCCTTCTCAGCTTTGGCGGCCCGGCCGGGCAGATCGCCGTCATGCACCGCATCCTCGTCGAGGAAAAGCGCTGGATTTCAGACGCGCGGTTTCTTCACGCCTTGAGTTACTGCACGCTGCTGCCGGGGCCGGAGGCGCAGCAACTCGCCACCTACATCGGCTGGCTCATGCACAAAACGCGGGGCGGAATTCTGGCTGGTGGATTGTTCATTCTGCCGGGCGTCTTCGCCATCATGGCGCTCAGTTACATCTACGCCTTGTTCGGTAATGTGGGGATCGTTGCCGCGCTGTTCTTTGGCGTCAAGGCGGCGGTTTTGTCGATCGTCGCGCAGGCGGTCCTGCGGGTCGGCAAGCGCGCTCTGCGCAACAATTTTATGCGCGGGCTTGCTGCTGCGGGGTTCATTGGCATTTTCTTTTTCGATCTGCCGTTTCCGCTCATCATCGCCGCAGCGGGGCTAATCGGCTATTTCGGCGCGCGCGCAGGGCGAAGCGAATTTGCCGCAGGCGGCGGGCATGGCGAAGGCAATGCCGCCGCCAGCGATGACAGCTTGCTGGGAGACGCCTCGCCTGAACATGCGCAGCCTTCGCCGGCGCGCGCCTTGCGCGTTATGGCGGTCTGGCTGCCGCTGTGGCTCCTTCCCGTTGGCTTGCTGCTGATTGCTTTTGGCGAGGCGAATGTGTTTTCGCAGATCGCGGTTTTCTTCAGCAAGATGGCGATGGTGACATTCGGCGGCGCCTACGCGGTGCTGGCCTATGTCGCGCAGGAGGCTGTGCAGCATTATCACTGGCTGCGCGCGCCTGAGATGCTTGACGGACTCGGCATGGCCGAGACGACGCCGGGGCCGCTGATCATGGTGCTGCAATTTGTGGGCTTCATGGCGGCGTTTCGCGATGCGGGCGCCCATGCTCTGGGCCTGTCTCCGCTGCTGGCGGGAACCTTGGGCGGACTGCTGGCGACGTGGGTTACGTTCACGCCCTGCTTCCTGTGGATATTTTTGGGCGCGCCCTACATCGAGCGGCTGCGCGGCAACAAGGCGCTCGCCGGCGCGCTGGCGGCCATTACGGCTGTCGTTGTTGGCGTCATTCTCAATCTCGCGGTGTGGTTCGCGTTGCACACGATTTTTCGCCAGACGATAGCTGTGCGCGGCTATGGTTTTGCGTTTGATGCGCCGGTGCTGTCGAGCCTCGACATGTGGGCGCTGCTGCTGACGGTGAGCGCGGCGCTGGCGGTGTTTCGATTTGGGGTCGGCATGCTGGAGACCTTGGCGGGCTGCGCGGTGGCGGGGTGCTCGTTGTATTTTGCGGGCATGTTGCAGTTTGCGAATTCGTGAGTGGCTGCGGCAATCCAGGAGGAGCCCTCCATGAGGCGCAATTGCATTAAAGCGTTTGCGGGCGCATTCGGGTTTTTGGCTGGCGCCGCCGCCACGGCTGGGGAGGCAACGCAAGTGGCGCTCGCCGGGCCGGCGGCGCAGGTGGGCCAGATGACGGATGCCTGCCGCGCCTCCAAGGCGGGGAGCGCCGGGGGCGCTGTGCGGTGGAGCGTGGTGCGTGCGGCGGGCAGCGCGGAGGGCGCGATTCTGGCCGAGACATCGCGCGAAGCTGTCGATCCGAAATATCCGGTCTGCCTGTTCGAGACATTTCGTGCGCAGGATCTGGAAATCAGCGTCGATCTGACGCCGCGCGAAGGCGAAATCGACCGCGCCGGCGGGCTGATCGTGCGCGCCCGCAATGAAAATGATTTTTACGTCGTGCGCTCCAACGCACTGGAGCACAATGTGCGACTTTATCATTCGGTCAATGGACAGCGGCGGCAGTTCGCGGGCGCCTCGCATAATCTGTTCAGCGGGCGGACGCACCGGTTGGCGATGCGTTTGGTCGGCAATGTTTTCACTGTCTCCGTTGACGGCAAAATGTTGTTTGAAGGGCGCGATGCGGCAATCCCGGAGGCGGGCGCCATCGGCCTTTGGTCGAAGGCAGACAGTGTCACCGAATTTTCGAATCTTTCTGTGACGGTTTTGAAGGAATGAGCGTGAAGCGCCTGTTGTCGGCGTCATTCTCAATCTCGCGGTGTGGTTCGCGCTGCATACGATTTTTCGCCAGACGATTGCTGTGCGCGGCTATGGTTTTGCGTTTGATGCGCCAGTCCTGTCGAGCCTCGACCTGTGGGCGCTGCTGCTGTCGGTGAGTGCGGCGCTGGCGGTGTTTCGCTTCGGGGTCGGCATGCTGGAGACCTTGGCGGGATGCGCGACTGCGGGGTGCGCGCTGTATTTTGCTGACGTTGTGACGTTTGGGTGAGGGCGGGCGCTAAAGCGGCTGCGCAGTCTGATAGGGCATCACGGCTTCGCTCTTTGTATTTTCGCAGCAGCGCCTTGAGCTTGGCAAACATCATTTCGATGGGATTGAGATCGGGTGAGTAGGGCGGCAAATACAACAGGCTGGCGCCCGCGTTCTCAATGATCTCGCGCACGCCCGCCACCTTGTGAGCCGGAAGATTGTCCATGATGACCGTGTCGCCCTGGCGCAGAGTCGGCGCGAGATGCTGTTCAAGCCAGGCGGTGAATATCTCGCCATTCATCGGACAGTCGAGGACGCGCGGCGCGATGATGGCGTCATTGCGCAGTCCCGCAACAAACGTGGTTATCTTCCAATGGCCATGCGGCGTGTAGTCGATCAGCCGCTCGCCCTTTTTGCAGCGCCCGCGCAACCGCGTCATTTGCGTGCTGGTTCCGGTTTCATCGATGAAGACCAGCTTGTCGGGATCGAGCCCGGGTTGCGCCAACCGCCACGCGTCACGCGCACAGGCTACGTCCTCGCGGTGCTGTTCGCTGGCGTGCAGCGGTTTTTTTAAAGCTGATGCCATGCCGCAGATAAAACCGCGATATCGATCTGTCCGTGGTCTTGAACTGGCGCTCCTGTGCAATCGCGGTCACGACTTCCGCCAGCGTCATATCAGGCGCGCGGGCAACCCGTTCCAGCAGCCAGTCCGCATGGGCCGCCAACGGCGAGGGCTCCAGCTTCTTGCCGGGATTTTCCGCAAAACTGCCGGTCTCATCAAGACGCTTGAACCACTTAATGGCGGACGAACCGGCTATCAGAAACTGCCGCGCCGCCGCTCGCCGCGACATGCCGCCTTCAACCAACAAAATCACACGCTCGCGCAAATCAAGGGAATATCCTCGTGACATCTGGCGTCTCCAAATCAGTTGGAAACGCAGACTCGCCTATTCCACCCAGATTGGGAATCCCGACCCGCCAATAAATTGATTCAGGTCAGTGGGGGAATGCTCTAAGTTCAAACCGCAAGCAAACAGCCTGCGGCGAAAAGGGTTTTGGTCCCTGAAGACATAACCATCTGCTCCCATTCGCACCATCTAACACGCGCGGCACGCGCGCGCGGGATGAACAACCGCTGCAACTGCTTTTGGTTTCAAACCGTAAAGGGCTCAGCATATTGGGCGCCGAATAATCTTTGCATTTTCGCTTCATCGTCGAGCGGCAGTCCCTCACAAGAAAGACGTCAAGGTTAACTGGTTAGAATTAATGGTTTATTCACCATTCGATTGCTAAGAAGCGGTTCTAGCCCCAGTCTGATTTTTGTCGAAGCATCTCGATCTTGGGCTGCTCCTGACAAAAATCCGGACAGGAGTTTAACATGCGTATTCTTAATGGCACTGAAGTCTCGAACGTGTATGGCGCGGGCGGCCAAGGCTATGGCTCTTGCGGCTGCAGCAACAATGGCAGCAAAGCAAAAGGCTCACACAACAGCTCACGCAAGAGCTCGCATAAAGCTTCTTCCAAGGGCTCACACAAGGGCAGCAAGAAAGGCTCGCGGAAGGGCCGTTGCTGATCTGCCAAGTCGGCGCCTAGTGCCGGACTCGACATATCCGCCGTATCGGCACGAATGAATTCCAGCGAGCGGCCTCTCTATTGCGGAGAGGCCGCTTCTTCGAGGGTCGATGATGCGAACAGACAGTTCATCGGGGATTCGACCGCCCGCGGGGGATGCTACCGAAGCGGAGGCGTGGCTGCTCGGTCAACCGTCACTGCAGAGGTTCCTCGACTACATTGAGGAGAGTGTCGTCATGGGTGACGCACCCCGACGCTTGGATCTCGTAGATGCCTGGAGAGCGGCCAACGATTATTATGGCAAGTTAGAAACCAGCGAAGGCGGTCTGGCCGACAAGATCGATATCCACGAATGTAATCCAAACCTTGCCGGCTGCATATCTCGTGTTGAAAAGGACCCGCATTTTCGTCGTGCGTTCGATACGGTGCCGACGCGCATTTCGATGGTCGAGCTCGACCACCTCGTCGCTTCCCAGTCTCACATGAACCTCGACCACGTAGAGCGGCTTAAAGCGCAGCTGCCACGCAATCCCACACCAGACGAGTTGTTCGACTTCTGCTTTCCCGTGGATCGTTCTTTCGCGCCCGTTCACATTCGAAAGACGGCTTCCAAACGGTATCTCCTGTGGTCGCCTTCCTCCGACTTTCGTGTTCAGGAGGCCGCAATCATGCAGCCCGACGAGACCCTTCAGCAGAACGCTATTGGACAAATCGCAAGTGTGATCGGAATTTCGGTTGGTTTCGGCTCTAATTTTCTCAGCGCAATCCAGTCCGATCATCGTGTGGTGCTTCACAATGGGCATCACAGAGCCTATGCGCTGCGCGATTTAGGGCACACTCACGCGCCTTGCATCGTAGAAACTGTCACCCGTCAGGACGAACTAAACGCTGTGGCCTCCCGTTCCATCACCGAGACGCCCGCGTTTTATTTCAACTCGCCCCGCCCCCCGCTGTTAAAGGACTTCTTCGATCCGGTGATTTGCCGAAGGTATCGGGTTCGGAAGTCAATGCACGTGGTTGAGATTAGTTTCGAAGTTCGAAGCTTTGAAGTGCCTGCCTTTCCGGGCGAAATCTGATATGGCGGCGCGGCGGCATAGCATCTTAACCGAAGAAGCGCGCCCTCCCGGGGAACAAGACTTCCCGGCGCCCATTCCAGATGCCGATGTACCGCTCTTCAGGGATGAGGTTGTCGCTGAACGTCAGGTTCAGTGGCTCGGCACGGTGCTTCTCGAACCGAAATTGTCTTACCGCGTCTTTGCAGCGACCGGACTCACCGCCCTTGTAGTTTTAGTAGTCCTCCTACTCGTTGGATCGTACACACGGAAAGCGCGAGTTAGCGGCTGGTTGGTGCCGGACGCTGGGCTCATCAAAGTCTTTGCGCCCCAGACAGGCGTCGTTACCGCGATTCGGGTTCAAGAAGGCCAGCGCGTGGTCAAAGGAGCCCCGCTGATGACCGTATCCAGCGAGCTTCGCAGCGAAAATTTGGGCGGCACAAGGCAATCGGTTTTAGATCAATTGGTTCTACGTCGGGACAGCTTGTCGGGGGAAAAGGAGAACCAAGAAAAATCATATTCGGAACAGACCATAGATTTGACCCGTCGCGTGGCATTGTTGCGCGTCGAAGGAAGCCACTTGACCCGGGAAATCGACTTGCAGCGAGCCCGGCTCCTGCTTGCGAACAAGGGGTTAGAAAGGAACCGGTTGATGCGGGCCCAGGACTTGATTGCACTTCCAAAGTTGGAACAGTCCGAACAAGAGGCGTTGGATATCGCCACTCGCGTTCAGACGCTGCAGCGCCAGCGGGCAACGCTTCAAAACGAAACGCAGACGGCGGAAGCATCGCTGCAGCAGGTATCGTTCCGGCGTCAGACCCAACTAGGCGAAATCCAACGCACGCGTGCCTCGGTTGAGCAAGACATTGCCGAGACGGAATCGCGCCGGGAAGCGTTAATCGTAGCGCCGCGAGATGGCGTCGTCAGTGGAATTCAGCCCGAACTGGGCGCTAGCGTAAACACCAACACCCCCTTGTTCAACATCGTGCCCGTGGGTTCCAAACTGGAAGCTCACATCTATGCTCCGAGCCGCGTGATCGGTTTCCTGCAGCGGGGCCAGCCCGTCTTGCTTCGTTACCAGTCTTTTCCTTTTCAAAAGTTTGGTTCGCATTCAGGGAAGGTCGCGGACGTTTCTCGCTCCGCCCTTAGTCCTGCGGAACTGAACCAGCCTTTGTCCGGATTGAGCAGTCTTTCCGGGACCAACGAACCGGTTTACCGCATTACAGTTTCGCTTGATGAGCAAGCCGTGCTCGCTTATGGCGAGACAATACCGCTAAAGCCGGGCATGCAGTTTGATGCTGATATATTGATAGAGTCACGGCGATTGATCGAGTGGATCCTTGATCCGCTCTACACAATTACGGGACGGTGATGGCGATGAACCTTACCAGTCTGAACTTGCTCGGAGCGGGTAGGAGCAAGTTGCCATCGATATTACAAACCGAGGCTTCGGAGTGCGGTCTCGCCAGCGTTGCGATGGTGGCCGGCTTCCACGGAAACCATGTCGAACTCTCGGATCTGCGGCGGAAATTTGGGACCTCTCTAAAGGGCGCGACGCTAAAAGATTTAGTGAACATCGCGGACCGGATGGGGCTGGCTTCCCGACCGTTAAGGCTCGACTTGGATGAAATCCAACAACTCCGGCTGCCCTGTATTTTACACTGGGACCTGAATCACTTCGTTGTTTTGGCAAGCGCGAACGCGCACGACGTCGTCATTCACGATCCAGCCGTCGGCATTTGCAAAATTTCAATGGAATCGGTGTCCCGGCATTTCACTGGCGTTGCACTCGAGCTGACCGCGACAGAGCGTTTCGCGCGAGTAGAGCGCGCGCCTCGGGTGTCAGCGTCCCAGCTGCTCGGCCGCGTTCAAGGCTTGAAACGAGCGATGGCCCAGTTGTTTAGTTTGGCGCTCGCTATCGAAATTTTCGCAATGCTCAGCCCGATGTTTTTTGGTTGGATCGTGGATCACGCGCTTGTTTCAGGGGATCGTGACCTGCTCTTGACACTGGCAATTGGCTTTTTGTTTTTGACGGTAATGCAAGCTGTCTTGTCCACAATGCGCGGCTGGATGCTAATGGGGCTCGGTGCGTCATTGAAAGTCCAGTCGCGAGCTAATTTGTTTTCGCATCTGATCGAACTGCCAGCGTCCTTTTTTGAAGCGCGGCATCTCGGTGACATCATGTCCCGTTTCTCCTCGCAGGAAACAATCCTTCAAACTATGACCAGCGAGCTTGTAGAGACTGTTCTTGATGGATTGATGGCCACCGTTACGCTTCTAATTATGTTCGTATTGGCGCCTGACTTGGCCGTACTGGTTCTTCTGGGAATGTTGATCTACGCCGCTCTTCGCTGGGCTTTTTACACGCCCCTGCGGCACGCGTCAGTTGAAGCAATCGTTTGGGGCGCCAAACGGGACAGCCATTTCCTCGAGACAATGCGCGGCATCAGGACGATTAAGATATTCAATGGTCAAGAAGACCGACGCGCACGCTGGTTGAATCTGCTCGTTGAAACAATCAATCGGCAATTGACCGCCGATAAGCTCCGCTTGATTTTTCGGTCCTCTAACAAGCTTATGATGGGGCTCATGTCGATCCTCGTCATCTGGTTAGGAGCCAGAAAAGTTCTCGACGGCGGGTTTTCGGTAGGACTTCTACTCGCGTTTGTCGCCTACAAGGACCAGTTTCAGGATCGCATCAGCGAGGTGACCAACAAGGTGGTAGACCTCACCATGTTGCGCCTGCATGCCGAGCGCTTGGCGGACATCGCGCTTTCAAAGCCGGAATCTCGCGGGATCGCCCCCGACTGCACTACCCGGTTCGTTCCCGCGTCTATTGAAGTGCGCAATGTGAGCCATCGATACGGGGACAACGAGCCGTTTGTGCTCCAAAGCGTGAACTTTACTATCGAAGCCGGGGAGTCCGTTGCTATCGTTGGGCCTTCGGGTGGAGGGAAGACAACGCTTCTCAAAATTTTGGCTGGCTTGATGGAGCCCACCGACGGATCTATCTTCGTCAATGGAGAGCCGCTCAGTCGGATAGGTCTTGCGCGCTACAGATCCATGATCGGCGTGGTAATGCAGGATGATCAATTATTTGCAGGGTCTATCAGCGACAACATAACTTTTTTCGGTGAGCGCCCAAACTTCGAGAGAATCCAAGCCTGCGCGTCAAAGGCAGCGGTGCACGACGACATTATGGCGATGCCAATGGCTTACGACACGCTGATTGGTGATATGGGGACCGTATTGTCAGGCGGGCAAAAACAGCGCGTTTTGATTGCGAGAGCCCTGTATCGCCAGCCAGCCGTGTTGCTTTTGGACGAAGCGACCAGTCATCTTGATGTAGACCGGGAACGCGAAGTCAATAGCGCGTTGCGGCATATGCGACTCACCCGCATTGTCGTTGCCCACCGCCCTGAGACTATACGCGCGGCTAACCGGGTCATAATGTTGCAACAAGGCACCGTGGCCTCCGGTTTCTCCCGCTCGGGGACGGCGATTTAGGTTTTCGACGGGGCCGGGCGCCCCGTATGGCTAACAATGTTTTAAGATGACACTGCGATGGTTGCTCGGTAGCCGACCACTCGGGCCTTGAGAGAACGCGACAGCGTCGCTCCAATTGCCAGTTTCGCAAAGTGATGCTTTCACCGGGAAATGCCAATGTCGGGCGGGAGCGAACAGGGGCACCCCCCTCAACTGGCGACCGCCCAGAATCTTGCGTGCGCCCTCCTGAGGAATTTTTATGCCCCGACTTTGGGGCTGTTGTTTCTCGCGTTGCCCGCAAGTGTCTCCTCTGCGGAAACTTTAACAAGCGCACTTGAACGCGCGCTTGCCTACAATCCGAAGTTGAAGGCGCAGAGGATCAACGAGACGCTGGCCGACGAAAAGATAGTCCAGGCGAGAGCGGGCTACCTGCCAAAAGTTCGCATAACTGCTGACGCAAGTAGAGAATATAATTCGGGACGAACTTTCTCGCCAATTGACGGAGCGATATACGATTATCGTTACAAGACCGTGCCAAAAAAAGCTGGCGTTGAGCTGACCCAAACTCTTTTCGACGGCATGCGAACGCCCAATTTGATCCTTCAAGCTACTGCGCTATCCGAGGGAGCATATTTTTCGTCATCGAGCGTCGTCCAGGCAACCTTGTTCGATGCGGCTCAGGCCTACATGGATGTCCTACGCGATTCGGCGTTACAAAACATTGAAGTTAAAAATTTCGCGTTTTTGAAACACCAGGCCGGTTTGATGGCCAAGCGGCACGCGTTTGGCGACGTGACAATAGGCGATGTCAGCCAAGTGAAAACACGAGAGGAGGAGGCCCAGTATCGAGTCGCAACGGCGACCGCCGCACTGGAAGCTTCAACCGCGACATATAGACAAATCGTGGGCGCCAAACCTGACTTTCTTACGCCGCCCCGCTACGTTCAGCACCTGGTGCCCAAGTCTCTAGATGCTGCTCTTGCAACTGCCTTCGAAAAGAACCCGTTGCTTGCCACGGCTCGTGCAACTTCCAAAGCCGCTGAAATCGAAGTGAGCATCGCGAAGGCCGATTACCTGCCGACTATTTCAGTTTCGGCCAGCGCAAGCCGGGGAAGTGATGGATTCGCTCCTGGAAACCGCCAATTGGGAGCCAGCATCAAGGGGCAGATATCGATTCCTTTATATGACGGCGGAATAACTTCGTCACAGTTGCGCCAAACGAGGGCGACGGTAAGACAGCGCCTCCTCGAGACAGACGCGGCAGGCGCTGCAGTTCAACGGGCGGTTGTTGCCAACTGGGGCCGGTATCAATCAGCCAAATCGCAGATTAAGACCGCAACATTTCAGGTGCGCGCTTCCCAAATATCTTTGGCTGGCGATTTGGCTCAGATACAGTTCGGGAACAAGACCCTGCTTGAAGCGCTCAACGCGCAACGGGAAGCCCTCAATTCTGAAATTAATCTCGCTAGTGCCAAGCACGATGAGGTTGTCGCGGCGTTCGCGATCGCACAAGCAATGGGCACGCTCACAATTAGCGAGTATGGCTCTGAGACCTCAGCAGCGAGGGTCAACGAGGCCGCACACCGTCCGCCGAAAGCCTTGGTACTGCGCAGCGTTCCGCTACCGCGCACAACGAGCGAAATTACCATCACCCCCCCTTGCAGGGAGGAATGTTTGGATAAAGGAATGAAGTGGGGATTGCGACAAGGGACCCAAACGGAAGCGGCGGACGCGTGGCAGATCAAGCGGACCACAGTCGCCGACGGCTTGTGAAGCAGAATGTTAAATTGGTACCGGGGTCACTCCCCAGAGGAGAGGGTTTCGGCGCCATTGTTGCCAATTGTAGGCATCTCGGGTTATTAACAAATCCGTCCCACCATCGGGACGCCAAGGGAATCGCCGTGGCCCCGCTCGCCACATTGCCGAGAATTGCTGACACAGGGCGCTCGCCCCTGTTGGCGGTCGGCTGCGTCCCTTCGCCTGCGGCCTCGCTGCTGCTGCTGCTTACCTGCCCCTGAGGGCCGGTCGGGCTTTGCCCGGGCGCTCAGGGGATCGCAGAGCAGGACGAGCCACCCCTCCAGTGCTAAAAAGCTGGACCCTCTTCAGGTGAAATTCATGACCCAAGCTGCAACGACCGCAATTTCCGCCAGCGGTTCCTCCAACAAGGACCGCGTCATCATTTTCGACACCACCCTGCGCGACGGCGAGCAATCGCCCGGCGCCACGATGACGTTTGAGGAAAAACTCGAAGTCGCCGATCTGCTCGACGCCATCGGCGTTGATGTGATCGAGGCGGGCTTTCCGATTGCCTCGGAGGGCGATTTCGAGGCGGTCCACGCCATCGCCAAACGCATGAAGCGGGCCAGCGTGGCGGGGCTCGCGCGGGCTGCCTTCAAAGATATCGACCGTTGCGCCGAAGCGGTGCGCCCGGCCAGGCATCCGCGCATTCACACGTTCATCTCCACCTCGCCCCTGCACATGAAATACAAGTTGCAGAAGGAGCCGCACGAGGTGCTCGAAATGGTTTCGGCGCAGGTGACGCGGGCGCGCAACCATGTCGCCGACGTCGAGTGGTCGGCGGAGGACGGCACGCGCACGGAGATGGATTTTCTCTGCCGCTGCGTCGAGGCGGCGATCAAGGCGGGCGCGACGACGATCAATATTCCCGACACCGTCGGCTACACGGTGCCGGACGAATACGAGCGGATTTTCCGCACCGTGCGCGAGCGCGTGCCGAACTCCGACAAGGCGATTTTTTCGGTGCATTGCCACAACGATCTCGGCCTCGCGGTGGCCAACACCTTGGCCGGTCTCGCCGGTGGCGCGCGGCAGATCGAGTGCACCATCAACGGCATTGGCGAGCGCGCCGGCAATGCGGCGCTCGAAGAGGTTGTGATGGCGTTGCGCACCCGCGCCGACATTCTGCCCTACACCAACAACATTGATTCAACCATGCTCACCCGCGCGTCAAAACTGGTGGCGGCGGTGACATCGTTTCCGGTGCAGTACAACAAGGCCATCGTTGGCCGCAACGCGTTTGCGCACGAGAGCGGCATCCATCAGGACGGCATGCTGAAGAACGCTTTGACCTACGAAATCATGACGCCCGAAAGCGTCGGCGTGACCAAGACCTCGCTGGTCATGGGCAAACATTCGGGCCGCGCCGCGTTTCGCGCAAAACTGAAGGAAATGGGATACGAGCTCGGCGACAACGCCTTGCTCGACGCTTTTAACCGCTTCAAGAATTTGGCCGACCGCAAGAAGATCGTTTACGACGAAGATATCGAGGCGCTGGTCGATGATGAAATCGGCCACGCTGGCGAGCGCATCACGGTTGAGGCGTTGACGGTGATCGCCGGCACGATGGGGCCGCAAACGGCGACACTGACCCTCGACATTGATGGCAAGTCGGTGACCAAACAGGCGACGGGCAATGGTCCGGTCGACGCGATCTTCAACGCCATCCACGCGCTGGTGCCGCATACCGCCACACTTGAGCTCTATCAAGTGCACGCGGTGACGGCGGGGACGGACGCGCAGGCGGAGGTTTCCGTGTGCCTGACGGAAGACGGCAAATCCGTCACCGCCAAAGGCGCCGACCCCGACACGATGGTAGCCTCCGCACGCGCCTACATCGCGGCGCTCAACAAGCTGATGGTGAAGCGGCTCAAGGGCAAGCCAGAGGCGATGAGCGGCGCGGCGGGGTGAGGGCAATTCAGCGGCAAGCTGAGATGGACTTGCCGCTGTTGATACCGGGTACCCTATGGCGCCGTGCGAGGCTGTGTTTCGCCTGGCTGGCTCACCGGCTGTGGATTGCCAGCAGCCAGATTGGTGCCAATGCCAACGTTGCTTTGCGACGAAGACGTATCTCTTAGAATGCTGTTA
>JAYTTW010000303.1:0-45806 GCA_043744855.1 Hyphomicrobiales bacterium | reverse complement strand
GCGCCCACACCGGCAATTCCGGAACCGGCGCAGGCCCCATGTAGGTGAACAACAGGCCAGCGCATTCCCTCACCGGATAAGCCTTGACGCGGACTTTGTCTTTCAGCCGCAACTCGCCGTGCGCAGCATCCTCATAGGGTTGCTCAAGGCACTTGCCGTCGTGATCGTAAAGCCAGCCATGATAATTGCAGCGCAGGCCGCAGGCTTCGACATAGCCATAGGACAGATCAGCGCGGCGGTGCGGGCAATGTCGGTCCACCAGCCCATACGTGCCGGACAAATCCTTGTAGGCGACGAGGTCCTCGCCGAGCAGACGTACCGGCTTTGTGGCGTGCGCCGACAATTCGCTGGCGCCGGCGAAGGGCAGCCAATAGCGGCGTAACAGTTTGCCCATCGGCTTGTCAGGGCCAACCTCGACAAAAAAGCGGTTCTGGTCGGGCGTAAGCATCGGCGCGGTTCTCTCACATGGCCAAAAGTTTGCTGGCGTTGGCGCCGAGAATGGCGATCTTTTCGGCATCGCTCAGGCTTGTCGTCGTCATCACGTGCTCGACCGGATATTCCTCCCAGGGAATCGGATGATCGGTGCCGAGCACCACTTGTGAGGCGCCGACCTGAGCGACGAGGTGGCGTAGCCCCTCAGGCGAAAAAACCATGGCGTCGAAAAACAACTGGCCGAGATATTCGCTGGGCTGCTTTTTCAGGACAATCTTCGCATCGCAGTTTTGCGGCGAGACGAAGCAGGCGTGATCGCCACGCAGCGCATAGGAGGGCAGATAGCCGCCGCCATGCGCCGCCAGAATTTTCAGCTTGGGAAATTTGTCGAGGACGCCCTCAAAAATCAAATGTTGAAGCGCTATCGTCGTATCGAGCGGATTGCCGATCGTGTTCGACAGCCAGCCATTGCCTTTGTAGCGCTTGGCCATTTCCGGCTGGCTTTGCGGATGAATGAAAATCGTCGCGCCAAGCTCCTCCGCCTTCGCCCATACTGGATGGAATTTCGGATCGGAGAAATCTTCGCCGTTGACGCTGCTGCCGACGGCGGCGCCGCGCAGGTTCTGCTGTTTCATGGCGTTTTCCAGAAACCCCACAGCCAGATCCGGAAACTGCAGCGGCAGCGTTGCGAACGCGGCGAGGCGCTCGGGGCGCAGCGCGCATAATTCAGCAAGCCGCTTGTTGTTGAGTGCGCAAATGGCCGAAGCGCTCTCCCGGTCGCGTTTGTACCAGTAGGGGTTGATGCTCAGCACCTGGGTGTCGAGGCCGCGCGCGTCCATTTCGGCGAGACGTTTGTCGATTGTGATGAAATGCTCGGCAGCGCCTTTGACCGGCGGCAGCACGGTGCGAGCCTCCTCTCCCATGAGGTCGATGGCGTCCTGAAAATAACAGTGGGCGTGCGTATCGATTGTTTTGGCGCGCTGACCGGCGACCATCACGGGGTAGCGCAGGCGCGCGGGGGTCTGGGCTTTCGCGTGATCGAGCATCGAGCATCCGCAAAACACCACACTCGCTGCGCTGGCGGCCTCAGCCATGAAGCGGCGACGGTTTCGCATCAACTTTGATCCCCTGTTTTTCATAACGTCTCATCTTGAAGCGCCAATGGCAATGTCGGGGCCGGAAAAGGCCTGATAGCCCGGATATCCACCGCAAGGGCAAGCGCATCGCCTGTTGGCGCGGCGTTTGGCGGCGGCTTTCCCATCCGACATATGTTGTCATCAAACCGAGACGCGAATCGGTCAAAGCACCGGAACCCTCTCCAATGGATGGTTCTTTTGTTTGACCCCCCGCCGCGCGAAACCGTCAAGACCTTGTTCATTTCCGACTTTCATCTCGGCACGCGCGGTTGCCAGGCGGAGGCGCTGCTCGACTTTTTAAAACATTATCGCGCCGAGACGCTTTATCTCGTTGGCGACATCGTCGACGGGTGGCGACTGAAAGCCGCCTGGCATTGGCCGCCGGCGCACAACGTGGTTGTGCAGAAACTGCTGCGCCAGGCGCGCAAAGGCACGCGCATCATCTACATTCCTGGCAATCACGATGAATTTCTGCGCCCCTATTGCGGCGACAGTTTTGGCGGCATCGAACTTGTCGAAGAGGCGACGTGCACCCTTGTCGACGGACGCAAGGCCCTCATCCTGCACGGCGACAAGTACGACACCGTCGTGCGCAACATGAAGTGGCTCGCCCTGCTCGGCGACTGGGCCTATGATTTCGCCATCTTTCTGAACCGCTATCTGAATGCCGTGCGCCGCCAGATCGGCCTGCCCTACTGGTCGTTTTCGGCGGCGGCGAAAGCCAAGGTCAAGCAAGCCGTCAACTTCATCGGCGCGTTCGAGACGGCGGTTGCCGAGGATGCGCGCCGGCAGGGAGCCAAAGTCGTCATTTGCGGTCATATTCACCACGCCGCCATGCGTCCGCTCGGCGACGTGCTTTACGCGAATTGCGGTGACTGGGTGGAATCGCGCACCGCTATCGTTGAACATTTCAACGGCAGGCTCGAACTCGTTCGCTGGGACGAAGTCGTGGCGCAATTGCAAAGCACGGCGGTTGCCCTCACGCCGACGCTTCAGCCAGCCGTCTGAACGGTCTCGCCACGAGCTTTCAATCCCACCGCCTCCGAGACGTTGGCGATGAAGTGCCGAGCGCTCTCCCGCATGGTGTGCAGCGCCCCGAACTGCCGGCAATTGTCGCGCGATATGTTCAGCGCCGCCAGCGCGGCGCGTCGCAGATCCGTGTCGACGACGCCAGTTGCGTCGCCGCGCTCATGTATCGCTCCTCCGCGTTGGCGCCCTGGCGCCACGACAACTGCGTGGGTCGCGTAGCCGCGAAATCTGGTGACGCATTGCGCGCGCATTCCACGCCGCGCCGCGAGCGCCGCGATAGCATCCTCAAAATCATGTCGCGGCGTCACGTCGAAGGCGGCAAGCCAGGTGCTCATAAGGCGCCCGAACCAGTTCGGCATCTGGCCAAAATCGCCGAAGTCGACGATATGCAGCGAGCCATTCGGCGCAACGCGGTCGGCTGCGTTGTCGAGCGCCTGCCGCCAGGCGGGGATCATCGAAAGCGCGTAGGACACGAAAACCCGGTCAAACTTCTCGACGCCAAATTCCGGCGCCGATGAAAGATCCGCAGCGTCGGCGCGCGCGACCCGAATGCGCCCCGCCAACCCTTCACGCGCGATCGAAACGCGCGCGCTCGCCAGCATCTGCGCGGAGACGTCAAAACCGTAGAGTTTTGCGTCGGGATAGGCGCGTGCGGCGAGAACAAGATTGCGCGCGGTGCCGCAACCGATTTCGAGGATGGAGCCGCCTGAGGGCGGCTGCAATTCCCGGATGAGATCATCCCGACCGAGCAGATAGAATTTGCGGCTCGCATCATAGATGTGACGCTGGCGCCGGTACATCCGGTCCATGTGTATCGCGGCGAGACTCACGTGCGATCTTTCAGGGTATAGAGATGAAAGGCGCCATAAATGGAGGAGCGATCGAGGTCGCCATATTCGCGGCTGCGAACCGCGTCATATTCCCATGCGGCGAGAATGTTTGGGGGAATGCGCCCCGGCAGCAGACGCTCGTTGGCGGCGGTGCGAAAGATGACGCGCGCGCCTGACGCCGCCGTGCGGGTGATCTGCAACCAGAGTTCCGTCAGGTCGGCGTCGTTCATCCAGTCCTGCGCGTCGAGCAGCACGTAAGCGTCGAAAGAATTGGCGGCGGAATCGCGTAACTTCGCCGTCATTGACCCGTGAAAAACATCGACCCGGTCGGCGCGGGCGCGCACGGATTCGAAATTTTCGCGCGCCAGATAGGGCGGCGTCGCGGGGTTTTCGACGGGTTGATAGCCACGGCTGAACGCCTGCCAGGCGAAATAGTTATCGCGCAGGTCAAAATCGCAGCAGAGTTTTTCGAGCCGCTTTTTGACCACCACGCCGATGCCCTGATCATCATCGCCGGCGAGCGCACGGTATTGCGCCGGTGGGATTCCCAGACCGTACAGCGAGGCCGGTTGTCGGAGCAGCCACCTCGGCGCCGGCTTTTTGAAGACCGGTTCGAAATGCTGCTCAAACAAGGCGCGCTGCTCTTGTTTTGATTTCGCCGTCAGCACCACCGCCGGATTAACCCCGTGCAGCCTGGCCATCAGATGGGTCGCGCCGATGAAGCGGCCGAGCAGACCGTGCCGGTAAAAGCCGCGCGCGAACACGCCGATGCGGCGCCGGCCGAGATAATCCCGGCCATCCCAGTAGGCGCGCGTATCCTTGTCGAGCGTCGGGCGCACGAAGGTCTGATAGGCTGCGATGTTGGAGCGATCGTTGGCGTCGCCAAAGAAACGAAAGTAGGCGCTGTGATCGGGAAGCGCTTTCGCCGCCGCAAGTTTCAGCCGGGTAAGCGCGACGTGGGCGCCGTTTAAATCGACGGCGGTAATCCGGGCCGGATTGGCGGTGAGATAACTCAGCGCGTTGCAGCCGCCAGAGGCGATGGTGATGAGGCGATCGTCGGGGCCAAGCGCCAGCGCCTGCATGTCGACGACGGGGTCCTCCCAGATTTGCGGGTAAACCAGGCCGCGAAACGCCAGAGTGAAAAGCCGTTCGAGAAGGCCTTCGCGGGACAGCGCGCGGTTTCGATGCACGGCGCCGCCAAGCTCGAGGACCGTGGTGCGCTGCACCGCTTGAGCCGCCTGCGACATTTGCGAATCTCCGTGTTGCCGGTAACGGCGTTCTAGTTTCAGAGCATGACAGTGGCGTGAAACTTGTGAGCTTGCGGGGTCGCGGATAAACGGGTGCATGCGTCCCGATTTGCTCAATCCGCTTTTTGCGCCTGTCTCGGGCCTGACCGGCGTCGGCCCGAAAACCGGCGCGCTCTACAACCGGCTGCTGGATCGGGCGGATGGCGCTCGCCTCGTCGATCTCTTGTTTCATTTGCCACATTCGACCATCGACCGGCGCGACCGGCCGAGGTTGGCGGATGCGGCGCGCGACACCATCGTCACCATCGAGATAACCGTCGTCGAGCATCGGCCGCCTTCCGGGCGATATTCGAAAGGCCCCTACAAGGTTCTGGTGGAGGATGCGACCGGCGATGCACAGCTGGTGTTCTTCCTCGCCAATAACGGCTGGATCGAGAAAGCGCTGCCGGTGGGCGCGAAACGCTGGATTTCCGGCAAGCTCGAACTCTACGACGGACACCTGCAGATGGTGCATCCGGACCGCGTGCTTGATGAGGCCGGGCTGAACCGCCTGCCGCCCGTCGAGCCGGTGTATTTTCTGACCGACGGCCTGCATCTGCGCGCCGTTCAAAAAGCCGTCGACGCGGCGCTGACGCGGCTGCCGTTGTTGCCTGAATGGCATGACCTGCCAGCCGTGCAAGTGCGAAACCTGCCGACGTTTGATGCGGCGCTGCGCGCGCTGCACCATCCCCAGAAGCCGCTAGACATTGAGCCGGGATCGCCGGCGCGGGTACGATTGGCGCTCGACGAGTTGTTCGCCAGTCAGTTGGCGCTCGCTCTCATGCGGGCGCGGCTGCGCGAGGAGGGCGGGCGCGGCAGCCCCGGCGACGGGCGGTTCGGCGGCAAACTCGAGGCCGCCCTGCCCTACACGCTCACCGCGTCACAGCAAGGCGCGCTGGCGGAAATACGCGCCGACCTCGCCAGCGACAAGCGCATGTTGCGATTGCTGCAAGGCGACGTTGGCTCGGGCAAAACCATTGTTGCGTTGCTGGCCATGGCGCAAGCGGTGGAAGCCGGGCGGCAGGCCGCGTTGATGGCGCCGACGGAAATTCTGGCGCGCCAGCATTTTGAGCGCATGCAACCCATGGGCGCGGCGGCGGGCCTGCGTATCGCACTCATCACGGGTCGCGATACGGCGGCGGCGCGGCGCAAAACCCTGGCGGCGCTGGCAGCCGGCGATGTCGACATTTGTCTTGGTACGCACGCACTGTTTCAGGACGAGATTGTGTTTCGGGATCTGGCGTTCGCTGTCGTCGACGAACAACAGCGTTTTGGCGTACACCAGCGTTTGGCCCTGGGCGCCAAGGGCGCGGCTGTCGATGTGCTGATCATGACGGCGACACCCATCCCGCGGACCCTCGTGCTGACTTATTTCGGCGACATGGATGTCTCCAGTTTGCGCGACAAGCCGCCGGGGCGCCAACCCATCGACACACGCGCCTTGCCGCTCGAACGTCTTGACCAGGTGGTGCAAGGGTTGTCGCGCGCGCTGGCGGGCGGCGCGCAGGTTTATTGGGTTTGCCCGCTGGTCTCAGAGAACGAAGACCTCGACATCGCCGCTGCCGAGGACCGCTACGAAAATCTGCGGATGGTTTTCGGCGAGCGCGTCGGCCTCGTGCACGGCAAGATGAAAGGCGCGGCCAAGGACGCCGCCATGCAGGCTTTTTCGCGCGGTGACACAGCCATTCTGGTGGCGACGACGGTCATCGAAGTGGGCGTCGATGTGCCCACTGCGACGATCATGGTGATCGAGCACGCCGAACATTTCGGCCTCGCGCAGTTGCACCAGTTGCGCGGGCGGGTCGGACGCGGCGCGGGAAAATCGGCGTGTTTGTTGCTCTACAAAGAGCCGCTTGGCGAGGTCGCGGCGTCGCGCATCGCGGTCATGCGCGAAACCGAAGATGGTTTTCGCATCGCCGAGGAGGATCTGAAATTGCGTGGCGAGGGTGAAATTCTGGGCGTGCGACAATCGGGAACGCCGGGTTTTCGCCTGGCTGACCTCGCCATCCACGCCGGCCTGCTCGGCATCGCACGCGAGGCGGCGACAAAGTCGCTGCGCGACAATCCGCGGCTCGAGGGTCACGCGGGCGAGGCGTTGCGGGTGCTGCTCTATCTGTTTGAGCGCGACGAAGCGGTGCGGTTGCTGCGGGCGGGGTAGCCGGTCGCCTCATTCCGGTTGAATGCCGGCGGCCTTGAACTGGCGCCCCCAGTTGTCGAGATCGTCGTGCATGAAGGTGGCGAACGCCTCCGGCGTCATTACGATGCGCTCCAATGTATTGGCCACGAAAAATCGCTTGATCTGCGGTTCATCGAGGACGGCGCTGACGCTGGCCCGCAGCTTGTCGGTGACGGCCTGCGGCAACTTCGCCGGGCCGAAAAGCCCCCACCACGACCCCGTCGAAAATCCCGGCACACCCGATTCCGCCACGGTCGGCAAATCAGGTCGCAGCGAGGCGCGCTGGGCCCCGGCAGACGCCAGCACGCGAACCTTGCCGGCTTTCTCGAACTCGGCGACGGAGTTGAGATTGACGATCATCACGCCAATCTCGTCCTGCAACAACGCGGTGATGGCGGGCGTCGCCCCCTTGTAGGGAATGTGTACGACGTTGACGCCGGTGCGCTGCTTGAAATCCTCCATGGCGACGTGGGCGTAAGTGCCATTGCCCATCGAGCCGTAGTTGAGTGCGCCGGGGTGCGCCTTTGCATAGGCCAAAAACTCGCCAACCGTGTGGACCGGCAATTTTGTCGCCACGTTGAACATCGGCGTCACCTGCCCGATCATGGCGAGCGGCGTGAAGTCTTTCAGCGGGTCGTAGCGCATTTCCTTGTGCATATGCGGCGCCGCCGTGATGGCGCCGTTGCTGGTGACAAGCAGGGTGTAGCCGTCGGGCGGCGCCCGCACGACAGCATCCGCGCCGATGATCTCGTCGGCGCCGGGCCGGTTTTCAATGATGACGCTTTGTCCCCACATCTGCGCCAGCGATTGGCCAACGACGCGCGCCAGGGTGTCGGTGACGCCGCCGGGCGGACTGGGAACAATGATTTTGACGGGCCGCGCGGGCCAGGCTTCCTGCGCGTGCGAGGCGCCGGCAAGCGCCGCGACAAAAAACAGGCCCGACAGATAAAACATGCCCGCCCAATATCTGCGCATCGCTTTTTTCCCTGGGTTTGCCGGGTTTGACCGGCCAGGCGGAGTGAAGCTGCCCCTATTTCGCGCGCCCGACAACCGCCGGCATCGTCACTATAACGGTCACTTCAGATGACAAGGGCCGCTTCACGTTTCCTTCCGGCCGGCTGGAGCCCGGCAAATATACTTTGTCGGTGCGCGCCAGCGGTTATGAACTCGACGGCGCGCGTAGCCTCGACATTGGCGCCGGCGTGCGCGACATCAAGCTGAAGGTCGCCCGCGCCGGCTCGCACGATACAGTTGCGATGGAACGCCGCTGGCGGAGGAAACGCCCCAAAAACACGTTGCGTAAGTCCGGTTCGCGACGGACCTGTGGACGACGTGGACGGCCCTGCGGCCCGCCCCCTTCGCCCACAGGGGCTGCAAAACCAAAATCGGACATTTATACGTGCTACGGAATCGGACATCTTCACGAGCTATCGACAGCGCTCGCAGCTGAGCTTGACCGCTGATCGAATAAAGCGCACGCTGCCTTATCAATCAAGCTGGAACATACCGGACACGGGGAAGAGAAACATGCTCAAAACAATGCTGCTTTCGAGCGTTGGCGCCACATTACTTATGGGTTTGGCAAGTCCGTCGTTGGCCCAGCCGGCCGCCGACCTCGCCGGCATGGTCAGCGCGCCAAACGAGGCAGCGCTTGAAGGCGTCATCGTCAGCGCCAAAAAAGATGGCGGCAATGTCACCGTCTCGGTGATTACCGATGAGAAGGGCCACTACGCATTCCCCGCTGGCAGGCTTTCGCCCGGCAAGTACACGCTTTCCGTGCGCGCCACTGGTTTTGAACTTGAAAGCGCGAAATCCTACGAACTCGCCGCCGGCGCCACCAACGACCTCAAGCTGAAGAAAACCCGCAATCTCTCCAAGCAACTCACCAACGCCGAATGGATGATGAGCGCGCCCGGCACCGAAGACCAGAAGCTGCAACTCATAAACTGTGTCGGCTGCCACACAGTCGAACGCATCCTGAAGTCGACCTATGATTCCGACGGGTTTGTCGAAATCCAGACGCGCATGTCGTCCTATGCGCAGGTGAGCCAACCGGTAAAACCGCAGGTGCGAAAGGAATTTTCGCGTTCCGCCGACGCTGAAAAGCGTTTCCGTCCGATGGCCGACTGGCTAGCCAGCGTCAATCTCAGCGAGGGCGATACGTGGAAGTACGAATTGAAGACCCTGCCCCGCGTCAGTGGACGTGGAACCCGCGCGGTTATCACCGAATACGATCTGCCGCGCGCCACCATCGAGCCACACGATGTCATCTTGCACGATGGCACAGTCTATTACACCAACTTCGGCGAGCAGTATCTTGGCACGCTGGATCCGAAAACCGGCGCCCCCGGCGAATTCAAGATGACGCAATTCAAGCCGGACTGGCCGACGGGCAACCTCGACATCGAGGCCGACAAGCAGGGCAATCTCTGGATCGGCATGATGTATCAGGCCTCGATCGCCAAATTTGAACCGAAGACGAAGGCGTTCACTTATTATCCGGTGTCGAGCGAACGCAACAAAGACGACACGCAACTCAACATGCTGACGCTCAATCACGCCATCGACGGCAAGATATGGGTCAACGATGCGGGCTCGCAAGGCATCCTGCGCCTCGACCTGGCGAGCGGCAAGTACGAGGATTTGAACCCGATTGCGCAATTGCCCGGCGGCAAGAGCGCACACTCCTTCTATGACCTCGTGCCGGATTCGAAGAACAATTTGTTCCTCACCGACTTCCAGTCGAACTACATCGTGCGCGTCGACGCCAAGGACTTTTCCACAAAGACCTACCAGACGCCGACGCCGCTTTCCCGCAACCGGCGCGGACAAATGGATTCACAGGACCGCTTCTGGTTCGCCGAATATCGCGGCAACAAGGTCGCGATGCTTGATACCAAAACAGAAAAGTTCACGGAATGGGCGATGCCGACGAAATACTCGACGCCCTACGACGTGATCTGGGACAAGAATGGCGATATCTGGACCGGCGGCATGACGACGGATCGCGTCCTGCGCCTCGACGTGAAGACCGGCGGCGTCACCGAATATCCGCTGCCGCGCGACACCAACATGCGGCGCATGTTCGTCGACAACTCGACAACGCCGCCAACCTTTTGGGTCGGCTCCAATCACGGCGCGTCGATCGTCAAGGTGGAGCCGATGGACTGAGCTGTTTCGCCGACGATTTCCGACGGCCGCCTTTCGGGGCGGCCGTTTTGTTTGGTACGACTGGACATGACGACGACGCCCGGGCAACTCTTCGCCTTTCTCGACCGACTCGGCATCGCGCATTCAACGGTTTCGCATCCGCCGCTGTTCACGGTGGAGGATGGTCGCGATTGGCGCGACAAGATTCCCGGTCTGCACTGCAAGAATCTTTTTCTGAAGGACCGCGATGGCAGGTTCTGGTTGGTGCTGATGCCGGCTGACAAGCGCGCCCGGCTGGGGCTCGTGGAGAAGCGCGTCGGCGCGGCGCGCCTGTCTTTCGGCAAGCCAGAGGCGCTGCTCGACATCATGGGCCTGACGCCCGGCGCGGTGACGCCATTTGGCTTGATGAACGATCGCGCGCGGCGGCTGAGCGTGATTGTCGACGTGGATTTGATGGCGGCGGAATGGGTGAATTTTCACCCCCTCCACAACGCGGCCTCGACGACGTTGCGCCCGGCGGATTTAATGACCTTCATCGCCTCGCTCGGCTTCGAGCCGCAAACGGTCGATTGTGGCGAATAGAAGCTCCCGGCGCATTTTTGTTTGCCAAGCCCAAGACGCTGGTGCAAAGTCAGGCGTGATCACAAGAACGCGCGGTGGGCGCCTTGCATTAAAGCGGGCGGAACCTCATTCACGGAGGGAAAGCCACTATGTCCAAGCGTCTCCTGCTCTCGACAACGATATTCCTGTCGCCCATCGCCGCCCTCGCGGCCCCCTGCGGCGTCATCGCTGGCGTCGCCCCTACCGCGACAAAATGCGTGACCGCCATCGACATTCCCGGCAAGCCGCTGCGTTCCTACGACATCAGCTGGGTCAACCCGCAGCGCGGCGAATATTATCTTTGCGACCGCTCGAATGCGGGCGTCGATGTGATCGACACCAAAATCCTGAAATTCAAGCGCACCATTGGCGGTTTCGTCGGCGCCATAATAAAGCCCAACAACACCGTGGACAACAAGCGTTCCGGCCCCAACGGCGTCGTCTCGCATGGCCGCTGGCTCTACGCGGGCGATGGCGACAGCACGCTTAAGGTGATCGACCTCGACGACGCCAAGACGCCGATCAAGGCGTCCATCGCCACCGGCGGCAAAACGCGCCTCGACGAACTCGACATCACCGGCGACGGCAAATACATCCTCGCCGCCAACAACGCTGAGGACCCGACCTACGCGACGCTGTTCACCGGCAATGGCGACGCGGCCACGAACAGCGTCAAGCTTCTCGTCAAGATCGTCATCCAGGATTCGCTGCTTCCGGCCGGCGCGGAACTGTCGCTCGAACAGCCCACTTGGGTCCCGGCGACGCAGCGGTTCTACACGTCGATCCCGGTGGTCGCCAACAACCCGCCGGGTTGCAACCACAAAGAAGAAAAAGACAAGGACGTCACCTGCGACGGCGGTGTGCTGGTGACCGACCCGCTGAACCCCGACACCAAGCCGGGCCTTTACGATCCCGTCAAGAAGGCCGGCGTCATCCTGCTGCATGATTGCGGACCCAACGGCTCCACCGCCGGGCCGAACGGCAACATTCTGTTCGGCTGCACCGAAGGCAACAACAAGAAAAACAAGACGACTGTCGTGCTCAATGCATTCACGGCGCGTCAGACCAACATTGGCGGCATCGTCTCCTCCGACGAGGTCGTCTACAACAAGGGCGACCAGCGCTACTACACCGGCTCGGGCCGCATGAAACCCATCCCGGCGCTCGGCGTCATCGGCGCTGACAACATGCTGATCGAAATCGTGCCTATCTCTACCGGCTCGCACTCGGTCGCTGCGGACTCCACGCGCAACCTGATCTTCGTGCCGCAAAGCGCTGCCGTGTCAGTGGTGGGACCGGGCGGCGATACATCGACCAACGGCGAGTCGATCTGCGGCCACAAGAATGGCTGCATCGCCGTCTACAAGTCCGGCAAAAAGTAAACGCGCAACGCGCCAATCCGGTCAACAAGGCCAGGGCCGCAAACCCTGGCCTTTTTCTATGCGTCGGGCTTGTTCTAAGCGTCCGGCTTCGCCCGCCGGTCGAACAGCGGCAACTCCTCGACCTTGTCGTGGGTGGGCTGAATGACACCGGCGGACATGACCAGCTTGAAGGCTTCGTCGGGCGTAATCGATAGTTCGACGACCTCGCACGCCGGCAGATAGAACCAGAAGCCCGTCGTCGGGTTCGGCGTGCACGGCAGAAACACGCTGACATGTGGCTCGCCGCCGGGGATCGAGGCTTGCAAGGCGGGCGCGGGCGGCGTTGATATCAGCACGATGGACCACATGCCGGGAGCCGGAAACTGCACCAGGCCAACGCGGCGAAACGATGTGCCGGATTGTGAAAACAGCGTTTCAAAGACTTGTTTGACGCCTTTGTAGATGCCGCGCACTGCGGGGATTCGATCAAGGATGCGCTCGCCAATACGCAGCAGTGTGCGACCGGCGAGATTGGCTGCGAGGAAGCCAAGCAGCGTCAAAAAGCAGAAGGCCAGCACGACGCCCGTGCCCGGCACGCGCACCGGCAAGAAATTGTCAGGCCACAGGGTGGGTGGGACCAGTGGACGCACCCAGCGATCCACCGTATCGACAAACCACCACACCAGCCACGCCGTCACCGCCAGCGGGCCAGCGATGATGACGCCGGTCAGGAACCACGTGCGCACGCCACCGCCCATGCTCTTGGGCCGGGACGCCGGACTGGGCGGCAGCGGAAACAGAGGGGCGCTGGCCGGTCTGTTGGGTACGTCAAGGTCCGTCATGCGCGCTCCCGTGCCGGCGAACCGCGTCGGCGGAGATATTTAACCGGCGACGCCTTTGCAAGTCAGCGTCGCCGAATTGCCGGGCCGCAAACCCTCGCGCCTTACGCGCCAGCGCGACCGCGATTGTCGCGATTGCCACCCGGACCACCCGGGCCGCCTGGCCGAAACGATTGCGCGGGACGACCGCCGCCGGAATTCTGGCCGCCGCTGCGCTTGGGCGCTTGTCCCTGCCGCGGCGCTTGCCCCTGCGGGCGGCCTTGCTGGGGACGCTGCTGCGGGCGCCCGCCGCGGCGCGCTTCCTTGGCGGGCTCGGGCGTGTGGCGGGTCGCGGGATTGCGGCGGTCCTCTGTGGGGATCGCCTGGCGCGTCGTCTTTTCGATGTCGCGCAACAAATCGCGTTCACTGTTATCGCAAAACGACCACGCAGCGCCGTCCTTGCCGGCCCGCGCCGTGCGACCGATGCGGTGGACGTAGCTTTCCGGCACTTCGGGCAGCTCGAAATTGACGACATGGCTGACGCTCTCGACATCAATGCCGCGCGCCGCGATATCGGTGGCGACGAGCACGCGGGTCTGGCCGGATTTGAAACCGTCGAGGGCGCGTTGGCGCTGATTCTGGCTCTTGTTGCCGTGAATGGCTTGCGCCGCGAGGCCCGCCGCCTCGAGATGTCCGGCGACCCGATCCGCGCCACGCTTGGTTCGCGTGAACACGATGGTGCGTTCGACCTCGGGCCGCTTCAGCAGTTCCACCAACAATGTGGTTTTGCGCGCCCCCTCAATGAAGAACATCTGCTGGGTAACCCGCTCGACCGTCGTCGCCTCGGGCGCCACAGCGACCCGCACCGGCGTGTGCAGCATATCGGCGGCGAGCGAAGCGATCTCCTTTGGCATGGTGGCGGAGAAGAACAGGGTTTGCCGGGTTTTTGGCAATTTGGCGACGATCTGGCGGATCGGAACGATGAAACCGAGATCGAGCATGTGGTCGGCCTCGTCGAGTACGACATAGTGCGTGTGATCGAGGCGCACGGAGCCCTGCGCCAGATGGTCGAGCAATCGACCCGGCGTCGCGACGAGGACGTCGAGGCCGCGCGCGAGCGCCTGGCGTTGCGGCCCCTGCGCGACGCCGCCCAGCACGCAGGCGTAGTTGAACCGCGTGAAACGACCGTAGGCCTTGAAGCTTTCGGTGATCTGCAAGGCAAGCTCGCGGGTCGGCGCGAGCACCAGGGCGCGCACGGTTTTGGGCGCCGGGCGCGAGGGGTCCTGCAGCAACTGATGCAAAATCGGCAGCGAGAACGCCGCCGTCTTGCCAGTGCCGGTCTGCGCGATGCCGAGAAGGTCGCGCTTTTGCAAAACATGTCCAATGGCCTGAGCCTGGATGGGGGTCGGCGTTGTGTAACCTTCATGCGTCAGAGCGCGCAGAAGGGGCTCGGCGAGACCGAGATCGGTAAATTGGGTCAAGAATTTTCTTTCAATAGGGAGCGCCGCGTTAAAAAACGCAGTGGCGCCAGGAACGGGGGAGGTTTGTGCTCGGTGCCCCGCGTATCCGGGCGCCGTTGCTTCAAGAGTGAGGCCATCCAACCTGGCGCCGATTGAAACACGGCGTACGCGAAGGTGATTCGCCTTTGCTGCGATGCAGCGAACAGGCCCTACGCCATGCGACCGCGCCAGTCAATCTTTTTCGGTATTTCGCTTTTTCAGCTATTCGCCTTTTCGGCTATTTCGGCTCGGCGCCGAGGACAAAGCGCAGCATAGGCGTAAAATTAAGCACTGCGCCGGCGGGTGGCCGGGGATACGGCGAGAGACGGCGCACCAGCGCCAAGGCTTCGGCATCGAGTTCCGCATCGCCGGTGGAACGCAGCAGGGACGCCAACACGAGGTTGCCAGCGGCGTCGAGCTGAAAATGCACGATGGCGGCCCCGGCAGCCCTGCGGGCTTCGGCCTTTTCCGGATAGTGCTTGGCGGCCTCCAGCAATCCAAACACCAGAGTTTTGTAATCCTCGTTTTCAGCCTGGCTGGCGGCTTCGCGGATGGCGATGGCCTGGAAACTGGGCGGCGCCAGCGGATAATCCGCCGTGGCGCCGGAAGTTGGCCGCAACAGGGCGCGCGTTGCCGGCTCCGGTGGCGCCATTGCGGCAGTCGGCGATGGCGACACCGGCTGCGGGAGCGACACGCTATCGGCGCCGCCAGCCGATTGGGAAGGTGGTTCCGGCTGCGGCATGGCGTCCGTGGGGCTCTCCGATCGAGGCTGCGGCTGTGAGGCTTCAGGAGCGCGTTCTTGCGGGGCGCGTTCTTGCGGAGTGCGTTCTTGCGGAGTGCGTCTTGGGCTGACCGGGGGCGATTGCAAAGGCTCGGGTTTTGCCACGTGAGGTTCCGCGATCCTGGCTTCTTCGCTATCCGGTTCGACAATTTTCAGGTCTTGAACGGGCTGGATTTCTGCCTGTTTTGGCTGCGGTTCCGGATCAGGCTGCTTCAACTGAGGTTCGTTGACGATTTCGACCTGCACCGCCTCAGGCTCTGTCGATTGGGGGCGCGACACCATCGCGTCGGCGTAAACGACGAAGGCGATCACAAAAGTGTGGATGGCGACAGCCAGAAATATCGCGACACCGGCGTTGCGCCAACTCGCGCCGCCAGAAGCAAATCGCGTTGGCCGGCCTTCCCCGGGGTAATTTTTCGGAAAAATTTCCATAGGACTCAAGAGGGTATGTGGCTCGCCGCAATTTTCGAAGCCGGCGCACAGGCGACTGCGGGCTTCAATCTACAACAGTCGGGCCCATGCCGCAGCGGCGGCGATTGTTGCAATACGGCCACGGTTACCGTCTTTCGCAATCGGAGGTCTTTCAAATTGCTTTCCGCCGTTGTACTCAATTGGTTAGAAGGTTCGTTTCGCTGAACCGGGCTGAGTCGTTTACCCCGGTACACCGTCCGCTGAAATTTCCGTTACCCGATACTCGAGAGAAAGCAACTGAACATGATCCGCATCAGCACAGCACTCGGCGCATTTGCCGCCCTCACCACGGTCTCCCTCGCGGCCGACCTGCCAGGCCGCTCCGCCGCGCCGGCGCCGTCGCCGTATTTCGCTGCGGCTCCTGCGGTCAACTGGACCGGCTTCTATTTCGGCATCGACATCGGTGGCCGTAACAACAAAGACAGCTTCCTGACCACCAACGCTGGCGGCGCGCTTTTCCCCGTAGCCATTGGGGCGACCAATCCGCGCAATCTCGACCATAACGGGTTCTATGTGTCGGAGCGTCTCGGCTACGACTACCAGATGAACAGCTTCGTGATCGGTGTTGAAGGGTTGATTGGCGCCAACACCGGGAAGAAGGCGTCCTACGGCCTGCCGGGCCTGTCGCTCATTCAGCCGGACCGCATTGCGGCGCGGGCTTATCTCGACTACGCCATTCGCGCCCGCCTCGGCTACCTTGTGACGCCGGCCACACTGCTTTACGTCAACGGCGGTTTCGCCGGGCAGAGCCTGACCACGCATCTGAGTTGCGCTGTCGGTCCGTGGTGCACCGCCATTCGCAACGAAGCGCAGAAGACATCCTACGCCGGCTACACGGTTGGCGCCGGCGTCGAACAGCACCTGTTTGGCGGACTGTTCGCCCGCGCCGATTACCGCTACTCGGGTTTCGGCAACAAGACCTCGGTCTTCTTCGCCAATGCTCCATTCGATCAGATCGTTGGCCGCACCAAGCTGAAGACCCACACCTTCACGGTCGGTCTCGACTACAAGTTCAACTTCGGTGGCTCATCGGCCGTTGTCGCCAGCAAATACTGAGCTAACGCCTCCACGCCAATTTGAAAAGCCCGGCTTATTTAGCCGGGCTTTTTGTTTGACGCATGGTGGCCGGAGCCGCATGGCCGCAGGGTCAAATGCCTGTGCATTAGCAACCCGCGATAAAAACGGTGCGGTTACCCTTGCGGCTCACTCCACGGTGACGCTCTTGGCGAGATTGCGTGGCTGATCGACGTCTTTGCCCATGTGCACGGCCGTATGGTAGGCGATGAGTTGCGCCGGCACCGCATAAACCACGGGCGCGAAGTCGGGCGCCATATCCGGCATGGCGATAACCGTATGCGCGTCGATGGCCGCAATCTCTGCTGCACCTTCCGGCGCGATGAGAATGATCTTGCCGCCACGCGCCGAGACCTCTTGCATGTTTGAGACGGTTTTCTCAAACACAGCGTCGTTGGGCGCCATCACGATCACCGGCATCTCTTCATCGATAAGCGCGATGGGTCCGTGTTTCAGTTCGCCAGCGGCGTAACCCTCGGCGTGAATGTAGGAAATTTCCTTCAGCTTCAGGGCGCCCTCGAGGGCGAGCGGATACGCCGGTCCGCGCCCGAGGTAGAGCACATCGCGCGCCTTGGCGAGAAATTGGGCCAGCGTCTCCGTTGCCGCCTCGCGCTTGATCGCCTCGGCCATCAGGCCCGGCAAGGCGATGAGCTGCGAGACCAGATCGGCCTCGCGGGCAGCATCAATGGCGCCCCGGGCGCGGGCAAAACCGATGGCGAGACAGGCGAGCACCGCCAACTGGCAGGTGAACGCCTTGGTTGAGGCGACACCGATTTCGGGGCCGGCCAGGGTCGGCGCGACCACATGGCTTTCGCGCGCAATCGTCGAGGTGAGCACGTTGACGACGCTGAGAACATGCTGGGCGTTGTCCTTGGCGTAGCGCAGCGAGGCGAGCGTATCGGCGGTCTCGCCGGACTGCGAGACGACAATCATCAAGCCGTCCTTCTGCATCGGCGCCTCGCGATAACGAAATTCCGAAGCGACGTCGATTTCAACCGGCAGGCGCGCATATCGCTCAAACCAGTATTTCGCGATGAGGCCTGCATAATACGCGGTGCCACAGGCGCAGATGGTGATACGCGAGAGTCTGGCGATGTCGAAGGGCGTCTCGAACGGCAGCGCCACGCGACCCTGCGACATGTCGAGATAGTGCGCCAAGGTGCGGCCGACGACCTCCGGCTGCTCATGGATTTCCTTTGCCATGAAGTGGCGATGGTTGCCCTTGTCGACCAGATAGGCGGACGCCATGCTGCGCAGTCGGGCGCGTTCCACGACGCCGCCGCTGACGTCGCGAAACTCCGCACCCTCGCGGGTCAACGCGACCCAGTCGCCATCCTCAAGGTAGGTGATGGCGTCTGTGAAGGGCGCCAAAGCCAGCGCATCGGAACCCAGATACATTTCGCCGTCGCCGTAACCGACAGCCAACGGCGCGCCCTGACGGGCGCCAACAAGCAGGTTTTCCTCGCCCTCGAAAATAAAGGCGAGGGCGAAGGCCCCGCGCAGTCGAGGCAACGAGGCGGCGACCGCAGCGCGCGCGTCAAGACCGCCTTGCATGGCGTCAGTAACGAGGTGAGCCACGACTTCCGTATCGGTCTGGCTAAGGAACTTGTGCCCCTTCGCCGTCAACTCCTCGCGTAGTTCGCGAAAATTCTCGATGATGCCATTGTGGACGACGGCCAGTCTGTCGCTGGCGTGGGGGTGCGCATTGTTTTCGGTCGGCTTGCCGTGCGTCGCCCAGCGGGTGTGGCCGATACCCAACCTGCCGGAGAGCGGTTCGACGGCGAGGCGGGCTTCGAGGTTGCGCAACTTGCCTTCCGCCCGGCAACGCGCGAGATGGCCCGATTCAAGCGTGGCGATGCCAGCGGAATCATAGCCGCGATACTCGAGCCGCTTGAGCGCCTCGACGATTTGTGGTGCGACCGGGCCTGTGCCGAGGATGCCGACAATTCCACACATTCAGCAAGCATCTCCGTTTGGCGCAATTGTTTTGCCGCAGTTTCGGCGCAAGTATCGTGTTGGGCGCAGGCGTATCGGAAAGCTATAGCAGACGCCGACTGGCGGCGCGCCCTGCTGGCGGATCAACTTGGGTTAAGGTTTATTACGCCGTGCGGAACTTATGCGCCCGGCGGCTTCTTCGGCTTGCCCTGACGCGATTTGCGCAGTGCCGCCGCCCAGCCGGCTTTCTCAATCTGGCGGCCGCGCGCCACGGCCAGCGCGTCGGGCGCGACATCGCGGGTGATGACGGAGCCGGATCCGATATAGGCGCCCGCACCGATTTTTACAGGCGCCACAAGGGCCGAGTTCGAGCCGACGAAAGCCGCCTCGCCCACTTCGCAACGCATCTTGTCAAAACCATCGTAATTACAGGTGATCGTTCCCGCGCCAATGGTGGCGCGCGCGCCGATGGTGGAATCGCCGATATAGGCGAGGTGCGCGAGCGACGCGCCCTCGCCGATTTGCGAGGCTTTGATCTCGACGAAGTTGCCGACTTTGGCGCGGGCGCCAATGCGCGTCCCCGGTCGCAGCCGCGCAAATGGTCCGACCGTGGCAGCCGGCCCTATTTCGCATCCCGTGAGATGGGAACCGGCCAAGATGAAAGCCCCCTCACCGACGCTGACGCCGCGCCCAAAAAACACATTCGGCTCAATCAGCACATCGCGCCCCAGTTTGGTGTCGCTGGCGAGAAACACGGTTTCCGGAGCGATCATCGTTACGCCGCTGCGCATGGCGCGCTCGCGCAGGCGCCGTTGCATCTGCGCTTCGGCGCCGGCGAGTTGCACGCGGTCATTGACGCCCATCACTTCCGCCTCGGCGGCGCGCGCAACCGCCGCCTTGCCGCCGCGCTGGCGCACCACCTTCACGGCGTCAGTCAAGTAGTATTCGCGCTGCGCGTTGTCGGCGCCGATCGCCTCCAGGATGGCCAGCGCGTCGGGGCCGCGCAGCGCCATCACGCCGGCGTTGCACAGGGTGATACGACGTTCGCTTTCGCTGGCGTCCTTGTGCTCGCGTATGCCCACGAGTTCGTCATCGACGAGCAGCAAACGACCATATCCGGCGGGGTCACCTGCCTCGAAGCCGAGCACTGCGATCTCTGCGCCGCGATGCAGCTCCTGCCGCAGGGCGGTAAACGTCGCCGGCTCGATCAACGGCGTGTCGGCAAAGACGATCAGCAGATCATCGCAACCCGCCGCAATGGCGGTGCGGGCGGCGAGCGCTGCGTGGGCCGTGCCCAGACGCTGGTTCTGCACGAACACTTGCGCTGCCGGCGCAATACGCATCGCCTCCGCGCCAACATCCTCGCGACCGGGGCCGATCACCACCGCCACGCGGTCTGCCCCGGCGTGGGCGAGGGATTGCAGGACGTGCTCAAGCATGCTGTGCCCGGCGATGCGGTGCAATACCTTTGGGGTCGCCGACAGCATGCGGGCGCCCTCGCCGGCGGCGAGCACAATGGCAAGACAAGAGTGTGACGGTGACGGTGGCGGGGTGAGCATAATTCGAATCCTGAGTGCGCCAACATATTTACCTTATTGAAACGGGAACGTCAGCCAACCTGATCGAACGATTGCGAAATTTGCTGCGCGCCTGCGATTGTTTGCTGTATATACCTGCTCCCCTCAGGCAGAGCCCCCGCCGCCCGAACCGGTCAGATCGAGTAATGTACGAGCGCAGGGATGTGTTGAAGGTTGGTTTGAGTGGCGCAGCGGCGCTACTCCCGCTGCCTGCCTTGGCGCAAGGTGAACCGGAGATAACTTTAAAGCGCCTCGATCCCGCCGCCGGGTTCGAGGGGCAACAAGTGGTCGAGTTGGCGCGCGCCTTGGCGCAGCGGCCTTTCAAGCCGGCCAAGGCGGATTTGCCGGAGGCGTTTTCCAATCTCAGCGCTGAGGCGTATGCCGGCATCCACGCGCGGCCGGCCGGTATTTTGTGGCTCAAAGACGCTGTCGGCTACGCCATTGAGCCGCTGCATCGTGGTTACGCTTTCGGTGGCACGATGGAGATCAACATCGTTGAGGGCGCGGCGCCAAGCCGGCTCGCCTACAGTAGCGCGACTTTTGATTTGGGCGCTGTCAAACCGCCGGCTGAGGATCGCGACATCGGGTTTTCCGGCTTTCGGGTGCTGCGCGTGCGGGAGGGCGCGGAGGCGGAGGAAGTGGCGATCTTTCAGGGCGCCACGTTTTTCCGGGCGATCGCCAGGGGGCAAAGCTATGGCGTCGCGGCGCGCGGTCTGTCGCTGCGAACCGCTGATCCCAGAGGCGAGGAGTTTCCGGTATTTCGAGCTGTGTGGATCGAAAAGCCCAGTCTTGCCGAGGACGTTCTGATCGTGCATGCGCTGCTCGATTCCGAGCGCTTGTCGGGCGCTTACCGATTCACGTTGCGCGCCGGCGAGACGACGATCATCGATACGGAGACGACGCTTTTCACGCGCGCCGCTATCGAAAACATCGGCATCGCCGCAATGGCCGCCACCTACATCGCCGGCCCCATCGACAAGCGTCGCAACGACGATGTGCGACCGGCGATCCACGACGTCGGCGGGTTGCAGATGCTGAATGGTCGCGGCGAATGGCTGTGGCGTCCGATCTCCAGTCGCGAGACGCTGCAACTTTCGGCGTTCGTCGACGACCAGCCGCGCGGCTTTGGATTTTTGCAGCGCGACCGCAATTTCGCTGGCTTTCTCGACGAGGACACCCATTGGGAGCGGCGTCCGTCCCTGTGGGTCGAACCGTTGAACGAGTGGGGGCCGGGCGAAGTCACGTTGATTGAAATTCCCTCGGAGTCCGAGGTCAACCGGAACGTCATAGCTTACTGGCGACCCCGCACCGGGCTGGCCGCGAAAGCCGAGCTTTCCTTCGCCTACCGACAGATTTGGTGCTGGACGCCGCCGGAGCGGCCGCCCGGCGCAACCGTGACACACTCGCGCAGCGGGCGGGCGGTGAACGCTGCAGGCAACCTCCGCAAACGCCGCTTTATGGTGGAGTTCACCGGCGGCAGTCTTGCCGACGCCGCGCGCATTGGCGACATCACCGCCAACGTCATCGCTTCGCCGGGCTCCGTGACATCAAGTAAAATCTACGCGAATCCGGAACGACAGACGTGCCGTGTCGTCTTTGAAATCGACATCGGCGCCGACACGCTGTGCGAACTGCGACTGCTGCTCGAAGCGCACGGCAAGCCGGTCAGCGAGATATGGCTGTTTCGATGGACGCCATGACGCAAACCAGCAGCGGGGTTGAGGCCGGGCACGACGCGTCGGCGCCATTGGCCGGGCTGGCCTCGCAGGCGATGCCGGCGCTGGCCAGTCTCGCCATGCCGACGCAATCCCTGGCCGGTCTTGACGCCAACGCGCAACGCCGAGACGCCAGCGGCAAACCACAGCGGGCGCCGTGGCTGGCACGCTTTGTTGTGTTTGGCGGCGGCCTGGCGCTGACCGCATATGGCGCCAACGAGATGTATGGCGTCATCAATGTTGGCGCGATCACCTGGCTCAAGCTGGCGCTGCTGGTGTTGTTCGTGCTGAATTTTTCGTGGATTTCGGTGGCGTTCACCAGCGGCGTCGTGGGTTTTGTCTGGCTGATATTTCGTCGGCGCGTGGCCAGCCTGCCGGCAAGCCTGTCGACGCGCACCGCTGTCGTCATGCCAATTTACAACGAAACGCCATCGCGGGTATTCGCGGCGATGCAGGCTATGGTCGAGGACGTTGAGACGACCGGTCTCAGTGCGAATTTCGACTGGTTTCTGCTTTCGGACACCACAAATCCAGACATTTGGGTGGCCGAAGAACGCGCCTTTCTCGCCATGCGCGAACGCCTGGGCGACCGCGCCAACGTCTATTACCGGCATCGCCCGAAAAACACATCGCGGAAAGCCGGCAACATCGCCGATTTCGTCATGCATTGGGGCGGCCGTTACGAGCAGATGCTGGTGCTTGACGCCGACAGCCTGATGACCGGCCACGCCATCACCGCGCTCGCGGTGGCGATGCAGGCGGACCCGGACGCCGGCATCATCCAGTCGCTGCCGCTGATCATCAACCGCAATACATTGTTCGCCCGTCTGCAACAGTTCGCCGCGCGTATCTATGGTCCGGTGATCGCGTCCGGCCTCGCCGTATGGTCAGGCCGCGACGGCAACTATTGGGGCCACAACGCCATCATCCGCACCAAAGCGTTTGCGGCGCATTGCGGCTTGCCGGATTTGCGCGGTCGGCCGCCTTTCGGCGGGCATATTTTGAGCCACGATTTCGTCGAAGCGGCGCTCATGCGTCGCGCCGGTTACGCCGTGTACATGGTGCCGACGCTGGGTGGCAGTTTCGAGGAAAGCCCGCCATCCCTGATCGATGTGGCGACGCGCGACCGGCGCTGGTGCCAGGGCAATCTGCAACATCTTCGGGTGCTGCAGGCCAAAGGCTTCAAACTCTGGACCCGGCAGCATTTCGCCACGGGCATCATGAGTTATCTCGCTTCCCCCGCGTGGTTGGCGCAATTGATTGTCGGCATCGTGCTGGTCGTGCAATCGGCCTATGTGCGGCCGGAATATTTCACCGACGAGTTCCGCTTGTTTCCGGCGTGGCCGGTGTTTGACGCCGCGCGAGCCCTGCAACTGTTCGGCTTGACGATGTCCGTGCTGCTGGCGCCAAAACTGTTCGGACTTCTCGTCGCGCTGTTTGAGGGCGAGACGCGCCGGCAATGCGGCGGAGGGTTGGCGCTGGTCGCCTCGGCGCTGCTGGAAACGCTGATGTCGGCGCTGCTGGCGCCAATCATGATGCTGATCCAGACCGGTTCTGTCTTGCAAATCCTGTTCGGACGCGACACCGGGTGGAATCCGCAGCGACGCGACGACGGCTCAATTCCGCTGCGCGACATTGTGCGGCGGCATCGCTCGCATGTCGCGCTCGGCGTCGTAACGCTCATAGCGGGCCTGATGATCTCTCCCTCGCTGGTCGCGTGGATGTCGCCAACGATTGCCGGCCTCATTCTGGCGATTTTGCTTTCCTGGACCAGCGGCATGCTGTCGATTGGTCTGGCGCTCAAACGCCTTCACCTGTTGATGACGCCCGAAGAGACGCACAAGCCCGAAATCGCGCGCCGCGCCAACGAACTGGCGCAAGCGCTGGCGGCAGTCGGCGAAGATGAAATTGATTCCATTCTCACAGTCCACGCCGACGCAAACTTCCGGGCTCGCCACACGCAATTTTTGCCGGCGCCGCGCACGCCGGCCCGCGGCCACGTGGACCCGGACCGCGCCGTCGCCGAAGCAAAACTGAAAGACGCCGAGACCATCGACGAACTCGCCCGCTGGCTGAAGCCGCGCGAGCGGGTTGTGGTGCTGCATGACAGCTCGATGATCGCGGCGATTGCGCGGTTACCAGCGAAAAATGCGGCTCAGTAACCGCTGGCGTCGATGAGGCCATTCGAGGTGACGACGACCCATTGACGATTGCGGCGCTCGATGGAGCGAACGCGCCCGACGCCGGGAAGATTGTCGCCGGGGATGACTTCGCGCAGGCCGTCGTAGCCCTCGACAATCGCCGAACCATCCCGCACTTCGCGCAGCACATAACCGTTACGTGGCGGGCGCGGGGATGCGGCAGGTGCGCGCGTTGCGACGAGCGGCGCGGCGGGCGGGCTTGCAGGGGCAATCTGGGCAACCGGTAGCGGCGACTGCGGCAACGCAATCGACACGGACGCTGGCGGCGCTTGATGCGCTGGCGCAATCGACCCCGTGGGTTGCAAGTCGGCGGATTTTTCCAGCCCTTCCAGCCCTTCCAGGCTTGCCAGGCTTTCCAGGCGCGCCAGGCGTTCGGAAAGATTGCTGGCGAGCGTTGTCCATTCCTTCGAGCGCGCGTCGAGGCGCGCCTGCGTGTCGCGATCCAGCCGGTCCAGCTTTGTCGTGAGTTGCGCCACGCCGGACGCTGTATTGTTTCGCGTCGCATCGAGGCCGATGCGCAGGGTTTCGGAAGCTTGCGCAGCGACGCTTTCCGCCGCAACAATCCGCGCATCCAGGGCGCCAAGCGCGGCGACCATTTGCGCGTTCACCTGTGCCTCGACTTGGGCGTCCAGTTGCGCCGGCGCAAACGTGTTGACGCCGACCAGCCATCCCAGCCCAAGCGTCACGATGGCGCCGGCCGTCGCAAACCCATGTCGCTCAAGAAAGCTGCTCCCAACATCATTTTGGCGCCCCGGCGCCGCACGCGGGAGCTGCGCTGCTGCGGCAGCGGTCGCCGGCGCGGGCGACGCCGCTGGCGTGACAGTCATCGGCGCCGGCGCGGATGCGACAGGGAGGCTGGGCGAACTGGGTTGGCTTTCCAGCGCTGACGGCGTCTCCGACAAGACGGCGGCGCCCTTGCTGTCTTCTACAACGGGTTCAGCCGACAGCGGCGAGGCGTTCGCAGACATCGCCTTGGGATTATCCGGGGTTTCGGGCGTCTGCGTGTTTTCGACGCCGACTGCAAGCCTTGCGTCAGCCGCAATCGCGTCGGTGGATGGCGATGGCGCACCGATTTCGCCGGCTTGAATTTCGGCTGCGTGGATTTCGACTGCCTGGATTTCGACTGCCTGGATGGGCGGGCTTGCAACGGGCAATGCTTGTGGGTCCGCAGTCGCGACGAGGTCGGACGCCGTCGCGGTCGGCAATTGCGAGGCCGACAGCGGCGCTTCCGCAGGGATTGTCTGGGACGTCATTTTCAAAACCCACACGCCAGAAATTTTGCCGTTGCCGCGCCGGTGAATTCACGAAATTCGCGGCCCTACTTGATTTCGCCGCCAGCGGTTACCACGACCCAATCGGCGCCGCGCTTTTCGATGGCGCTGACCTGACCGACGCCGGGAAGCGTATCGCCAACCGACACCCATCGGCGGCCCATGTATCCTTCGATATTGGCGATGCCGTCGCGAGCCTCGCGCAAGATGTAGCCGGAGGCGGACGCCTTCATGGTCACTCCTGAAGGTTTCTGCGGGCGGGCAACCGAAGCGGGGATCGTCATCGGCGCAGCCGGCGTCGCGACAATCGTCGTCGTGGTGGCGCGCGTCGGCGAGATAGCGGCACTGGATGACACCCGCGCAGTCAGATCGTTGAGGCTCGTCTGCAAAGACACAACGTGGGAGCGCAGCGTCGCAATCTCATCGGGAGCCGTTGCGGACTGGATCGAAGTCAATCTGGATTGCAAGGCGCGATTGGAGTCGTCGATGCGGCGTAATTCAGCGTCCTTGCGGGAAGTAACCACCAACAGGACGCCGATGAGGATCGACAACCATGTCAACTTGATAACGGCGCCTCTCGCGAACGCATGCAATCGCGGGATACCGGCGCGTTCGGGCGCCGGCTCGAAGTAGGGTTGCCCGACAGTTCTTGTTGCGACTGTCGGCGCCGCTCGCACGTGGGAGGCCTGAAGCGACCGTGACAGAGGCGGCGTCGCCGACGGTGCGCCAATGGATGCAAGCAGCGTCGGAGCGGTTTGCGGTGCAGCGCACCGGGGTTCTGACGGGGGTGCGTCCGCTGGTGTGTTCAGCGGCGGGGTGACAGGCGCGGCAGCAGCGGCTTGCACGGCAGCAGCGGCTTGGACGGCAGCAGCGGCTTGCACGGGAAGCGGGGCATGCACGGGAGCCGCATAACTGGAGGCTGGAAACTCCGCGTTGCACGTGTCTGCGGAACCGGGCGTCGCGCGGACGGCTCGTTGCGAGCTTGCAATGGGAGGGCCGGGGTTGGCAACAGCCTCGACCTGACGACTGAACTGTGCGACCGGCTGAAATCCGTCCTGTCCCGCCTGCCCATCGATTTGAATGGCATCTGGCAGGCAGGCGCGCAGTAGCGCGTCGCGCCGCATGCGGGTTGAAAACGCTGGCAACGGCGCGACGGACGGGGGCAGCCGCGCAGAGCGATCAGCCAACGTGGCCACCTCTTGGGGAAGCGGCGAATAGCGCGTCGTTTTTATCGCCGGCTCGCGGGTGAGAAATGAATCGACCATGGCGTTATAGTAGGGATCGCCAATATCGTCGGGGTCGTTGAAAGTTACCGATTGCAACGCTGCGGGCGTCGCCCCCCTCTGGCGCGTAGCCGGGCCAGCAACCGCGTTGATTTTCGCGACAAACTCACTGCGGCCGATTCGGCTTGGCGACACCGGCGGCGCCGGGCGACGCCGCAACCCATCAACAGGCGCTCGTTGATTTGCAGCCTCGGCAATGAACGTCATCCTTGGGGATCCGTGTACAGCAGCTCTCGCAACGGAATATCGTTAGGTTCGGTTAACGAACGATTAAATTAGCGTCGTCTGTTCAGACTTTATGAAGAAATGCGGTCACGCTGACCGAAAATCGCGAAAACGGAAGACGGCGCGCGCGCGACGGTTTGACTTGCCGCCATCACTCCTCATCAGCCACATATCTGCGCGTGTTCATGCCCGGGGTGTTATCAGCGAAACGCCAGCGCGCGCGACAGCTTGCAGGGGATGAATGCGTTTTAACACGCGCACCGCGCCGGCGCCGCCAGACGCGTTACCTTAACGCAGCTTAGGTATTCGACGAAATTGATTAAAACCATAAGTTCACACGTAACTGACAATCTGCACCTGGATACTGAGATTGATGCAGGAATGAATGCAATGAACGCCGCCGCCAGCGCTGCCGCCTCTGAGACGGCCAGCCCCAACCCCGCCAGCATCGAGACCGTCAGGCCAAAATCGCCTGACATGATCGAGCGATTGAACGCTATTCCGGTCAGCGTCGAAATGCTGACGGCTGCGACGCAATCCATCGACGCCATGGCCGATGAGAAGCGCGGCAGCTTCGATCAACGCATGATCGTTCTGGTCGGCGCCATGCGCGAATTTGAAACGGCGACAAAAATTCCGCTCGCCGCGTTGGCGATCGATTTCAGGTTGCGCGCCCTCGTGCGCTTGCTGGAAACAACGCCGGTGTATGGCTGCGAAATCGATCTGGTGACCCGACGCCCAAACTTTTCGACGCGCGCGCTGCGGGCTGCAGCGAGCCAGAGGCTGGTCAGCAACGGCGTTGGCCTTGCCGCGTTTGATGTGGCTGATTTCAGGTCCCGGCTTCTCAACTGACGCTCCAAAAGGTCCGCGCCAGCCGATTTTAAATGGGCGCGTCGCCTGCGGCGGTCAGGGTCGGACCCTTGCGGCCCTTCAGTTCCGAATGTCTTGCAAAAACCATTCGGTTGGAATTTCACGCCCAAGCCCGGCGGCCTTGGCCGCCTCATAAACGCGGCCGGCTACTGCGTAAAACTGCGCGCCCTGCAAATTGCCGCGTTCTGACCAGGTAATCTCGTTGTCGGACGTGCGACCGCTCGCCGCGCCCGACACGAGATCGGCGAGCGTGATGCGCTTTTGCGGCAACATGACGCCGTGCGCTTTCTGGCGCTTGCGCCCGTCGCCGAATTTCGGCGCCTCGGGTCGCGCTTCCCACGCGATATATTCAGCGTCGTTGGGAAACTGCGTGTGTCCGATTGGCGCGGGCGTGTCGCCGAAGCGCAGATATTTGTCGACCCGATCAAGGCTGGCCGCATCTGGCAGGCCGCTGCCGCCAATGTTGACGATGTGGGCGCCGGGCTCCAGCAGTGAGCCGTCCAGTACGGGCACGGCGGAATCCGTCAAGCCGGCAACGATATGGGCGCCGCGATAAATTTTTTCAGGCGCGTCGCAAACCTCTACCTCGATGTTGTATCGGGCCGCCATTTCTGCGCCGAACGCCTGGCGATTGGCGCGGGTGGGGCTGAATACCTGGAGTTTGCGAATATTGCGAACGCGCGTGAACGCCTGCATGTGCGTGCGCGCCATGCCGCCAGAACCAAGCATGCCGACGACTTCTGCATCGCGCCGCGCCATGTATTTGACACCGATGCCGCCGTCGCCGCCGACGCGCATGTGTTGAAGATAGCCATCGTTGAGGAATGCCAGCGGTTCGCCTGTTTGCGTCGAGGTGAGAAAAATCAGGCCGCAATACAAACCTGGTTTGGTGCAGTATTTTTCCTGCGTGACGACGCCGTCGCGCGTCGCCTCATAGATGATGTCGGACTTCATGCGTATGGCGAAGTAACCCTCGGTGGAGCCGCCTTCCATGCTTCCCCACTGGTAGTTTTTCGTCGGGTCGCTTGTGGGTATGCGAATATCGATGCGCGGCCGGCAGACAGCCTCGCGTCGCGCCAGCGCAAGATAGGATCGCTCCAGCGCCTCGATCGTCATCTCCATCGTCAGGACTTGTTCGACGGCGTGATTGTCGATGATGAGGGTCACGGGAATCCGGCGGCTCGGGCGCGCTGCATTTCGCCAATATAGTCGACAAATTCCTCGCGCAGGGAAAATTTCGGCGCCTGGCCGGCATGTTGCTTCGCCATGGAAATATCGCGCGGGAAAAGCTTAACCTTGCATTAACCATAGGGATAATCTGCCGGTTTTTATCGACTGACCAAACGGTCGGGCCGTCCTGTACACGGTTTCTTTCCGGGTTGGACCCTACGGTAAAGCCGAAGTTCCGCACTCGCGGGCAGTCGGTGGCGACCAGATGACCGAACCCACGACAACTCACTGTTTCGGCGCCGCACCAGCAGGGACAGTTGGCCGACGCGTGGATTTGGCGCAAGCCGCTGCCACAGTGAGCGTTCGCCGTCGCGGGGCCGCGCCTTGTCGCTGAGATGGATTGCAAAAAACTCCAAGAACCTGACAGCGGCGCTGGCTGTTGGCGTGCTCGCGGCTGGCGTGCCAATCAGCTATTGCGCCTACGAATTATCGGCGATGCAAGGACACTACACAGCAATCGTCGAGGCTTCCGGGCAACTTGAAGACGCCCACACCGCACGCGAGGAACTGTCGGGCGCCATTGCAGATTTTCTGGCGCTCGCCGCCGAGGATCCGGTCAGTCGCGGCGAGGTGTTCACGGGCGTCGCGCGCAAACTCGCCTCGGCGCGACAGGCGATTCATCGCATCGAACCGCTGATGTCGAGGGTTCTTTCGCCCGAAGAAATCAAGGCCCTCGTCGACCTGATCGATCGTATGGAGCTATCGCGTTATAATCTTCGCGACACCACTGGCGCTCCGATTGCGACGAAAATGATCGCCGCCGATTTTACGCACCTTCAGTTGGGCAGCGAACGCCCGCGCCAGCTTCTGCGGCGCATCGAGATCGAGGCCGCCCGCATCGCCACAAGTCGGCAACAGGCGTCGTTTGAGCGCTCGCAGTGGATGATGCAGGTGTTGTTGCTGATGGTGCTGGCGGGCGCCATCGTGTCGGTCGCCTCTTCCGGCGCCATGTTTCAAGCCGCCGCGACGGCGAGACGGTTTGCGCGCGCCCGCGAGGTCAGTCAGGCGAACCTGCAATTGAACACGGATCGCTTCAAGGCGGCGCTCGACAACATGTCGCAAGGGTTATGCATGTTCGACGTCAATCGCCGATTGACCATGTGCAATGAACGCTACGCGACGCTTTACGGTCTCGACCCGGAAAAACTTGGTCGCGGCGTCACCGTTGAAGACATTCTTACAATGCGGGTCGCGGCGGGGGCCAGCCCGAAAGACGCCGCCTCCTATGTCGCAGACCGGCTGCACGAAGCGCATTCCAACCATTCCTACAAAATTGTCCATGAACTGATCGACGGCCGTTTCATTCAGGTGTCGCACGAACCTTTGCCGCATGGCGGCTGGGTCGCGACACACGAAGATGTCACCGAGAAACGACTGGCGGAATCGAAAATCTCCCACCTTGCCATGCACGACGCCCTGACCGGGTTGCCCAACCGCGTTGTGCTGGCGACGTGGCTTGAAGAAAAGCTGCAGGCGGCGAGTGGCGAGGAGACGGCGATCCTTTGCCTCGATCTCGACCTTTTCAAGCGCGTTAACGACACCCTGGGACACCAATATGGCGACATGCTGCTTTGTCAGGTCGCCGAGCGACTGCGCTCCTGCACGCGCGGCACCGATCTTGTCGTGCGTCTGGGCGGCGACGAATTCGCCATCGTACAATGCGCCGATGAGCAACCACAGGCCGCAACCGCGCTGGCCGAGCGTGTCATCGCACTGCTGAACGAACCTTTCGATCTCGAAGGGCACCAGATCGTCATCGGCACAAGCATCGGCATCGCGCTAGCTCCGAGCGACGGCGACGAGGCCTTCAAATTACTGAAAAGCGCGGATCTCGCGCTCTATCAAGCCAAGGCCGACGGTCGCAATGTCTATCGCCGTTTCAAGCGCCGGATGGATGCGCGCATGCAAGCGCGCCGGCTGCTCGAAGTCGATCTGTGCAGGGCGCTTGCCGACGACGAACTCGAACTGGTGTATCAACCGATTCTGAAAGCCGCCGAACGCCGCATTGTGGGTTTTGAAGCCTTGTTGCGCTGGAACCACCCGACGCGTGGCCGCGTTGCGCCCGACGATTTCATTCCGCTCGCAGAGGAAATCGGGCTAATCGGCGCTATAGGCGAATGGGTCGTGCGGCAGGCCTGCACGGAAGCAACGACCTGGCCGAGCCATATCCGGATCGCCGTCAACCTTTCCCCAGTGCAATTCCGCAACCCTAATCTCGCCGCGTCGATTGTCGGCATCCTCGCTGAGACCGGCCTCAACCCAAAACGGCTGGAGCTTGAAGTGACCGAGGCCGTGCTGGTGCGCGAGGCGGAAAGCGTCACCCAAACTCTCGTGCAATTCCGTAGTCTCGGCATCCGGATCGCGATGGACGATTTTGGCACCGGGTATTCCTCGCTCAGCTACCTGCAGAAATTCCCGTTCGACAAAATCAAGATCGACAAGGGTTTCATGCGCAAAACGTCCACAGACAAGGAAGCCTTCACAATTGTCAAAGCCGTCATTGCGCTCGGCAAGGGTCTTGGCATGACCATCACCGCGGAAGGCGTCGAAACCGAAGAGCAGTTTCAGCGTCTGCTCGCCGAGAAATGCGATGAGGTGCAGGGGTTCCTGTTCAGCCCGGCGCGCCCGGCGACAGAGGCGCGTCGACTGCTGGCTTCATTCTCCGGCCTGCAATCGGCCGCCTGAACGCCCCTGCCGCCTTGCCTCCGGAGTGAAAACATTCAAGATTGGCGCCGGTTTCGGGCGCAAGCCGCACGCTGCTGCAAGGGTCCAACGTTTGAACATGACAGCCTACCGTCCACGTATCGACCCAAGCTCGAACTTCGTCGTCCTGCGAGGACTTGAAATTCACCTGCGCAGTTGGGGGCCGCCGGCTGCGCCGCTTCTGGTTTTGCTGCATGGTTCGCGCGATTCCTCGGCGACATTCCAGTTTGTTGTGGACGCTTTCTCGCGCCAGTTCCGCGTGATCGCGCCGGACCTTCGCGGCTATGGGCGCAGCGGATGGAATGCCGCCGGCTACTGGTTTCAAGATTATCTCGCCGATCTCGAAGCGTTGCTGGATCAGCTGTCGCCAGGCGCGCCCGTCGCGCTCGGCGGTCACTCGCTTGGCGGTCAGGTCGCCGGGATATACGCGGGGGTTCGCCCGCAGCGGGTGAGCCAGCTCATCGCGCTCGATGCCTTCGGCCTCGTCGACGACGACGTGAATACGGCGCCTGCGCATCTCGCCAGATGGCTTAACGATTGGCGCAACGGGCCAGAACCGTCACGCCCTTACGACACGCTGGAAGAGATGGCGGCGCGACTGCGTCAAACCAATGAGCGCCTAAGCTTTGACAAAGCGCTTTACCTTGCGGCGGAATCCTCGCGCCGCACGGCGGACGGCAAGCTCGAATGGAGTTTCGATCCACGCCATCGGGGTCCCTTCGCAACGCTGCACAGCAAGGCTGAATGGGCGGCGTGCATCCGCTGTGTAACCGCGCCGACCTTGTGGCTTGCCTCGGCGCGCAAATCACGCATCGACAGTGAGCCCGGAGGCCTGGCGGCGCGGGCGGCCTTGATGAAAAACGTGCGCTGCGAAAAGCTGGCGGACACCAGCCATAATCTGCATCACGACAGGCCGAAGGAAGTGGCTCGACATATTGAAGCCTTCCTCGCGCCGGCCTGAGCGGCCGACAGCGAAACCGCGCTCCCCCGCATGTCCCGCCCCCTGCCTTTGACCGACGAAATTCATGCTTCGTTTGGGTTAACCAAAATCAAGGACCGTGGAGGCAGTTTGCAAGCTTTTTATTCAGAAACAAGCGCTAAACGTAGGGGCAGATTTCGATGAGGTGAATTCCATGCCCGGATGTTTGTCCCGCTTGTTCAACGCCGGCCCGGGCGCCCCGGCAGATCGCCGGTCGTCGTTCGCCGGAGATCGACGCGCCAGTGTGGCGACGACGTTTTCGCTGTCGATGATTCCGCTGTTCGGGTTCATCGCGCTCGGCGTCGATTATGGCCGTTCGCTCGACGTGCGGGCTGAGGTGCAGCACGCGACCGACGCCGCCGTTCTGGCCGGCGCCTCGATGCAGGGAAGCAGCCTTACCGCCTCGCAGCGTCAGACATTCGCTGACAATTATTTCATGGCGGCGATGCATTCGAAGACGGCGACCATCACCACCCACAGCTTCGCCTTCAACAGCACCAGCGGCGCTTTGACCGGCACCGTCGTCGCAAACATGCCAACGATGGTCGGGCAATACTGGCAAAGCGCGTTTACCGTCAACATCACCTCGACAGCGAGCGTCGCGACAAAGGTGCGCGCGCTTGACGTGGTGATGTGCATCGATGCGACGGGCTCGATGCAAAGCACGCTGTCGACCGTGCAGTCCAACGCGTTGAGCTTCAAAACCAACCTCGACGCAACCCTGCTTACCTATGGCATCGCCCAGTTTGACCAGATGCGCGTGCGGGTCATTTATTATCGCGACTTCGGCGGCAACGGTTGGCAGAACCTTTATCCCAAATATTACTACCCGGTGAGCGGGACGGCGTTGGGCGACGCCCAATCGCTCGTCGCGTCCAGCTTTTTCATCCTGCCTGCCGCCAACTCAACCTACGGGACCTTCGTCAACAGCCAGTCGGCGTCGGGCGGCGGTGATTTGCCGGAATCGGGTCTCGAATGTCTCAACGAGGCGCTGAATTCAACGTTCGTGAAGGTTGGCGACGCCCTGCCAGATGGCCGTCTTGTGGAGGTCACGGTTCCCGTCATATCGATCTACACGGATGCAGGCGCGCACCAGCCCAACTTCTACTATTCCGTGCAGAACCCCAATTACCCCAAAGCCATGCCGCTTAACTACGCTGGCCTGCTGTCGAAGTGGACAGACGCCACCAAGATCGACCAGACCAACAGCATGATCCTGTTTTATGGCAACCCCAGTTTGCAGGACGATCAGTACTACAATGCCCAGTCGGCGTGGACGACGGTCATGACATGGCCGCGATTCAGCAATCCGGGATCGCTGACCAGCGCTAACACGTCTTTCGTCTCCTCATTGGCCAGCGCCATCGCGACGAACTACCAGCACCCGACGTTGACCCAGTAAGGCCGGCAACTGGGTCGGACGTAGCCAAAACTCACCAAAACTCATGGGTAAGGCGGGGCATCTCCCCGCCTTCTCGTTGTTTGCGGCGGTTCCAGTCGTGACATTGGCGGCCAAAGGCGCCAAAAGGGCGGCCTCCAAAAGTTCTGGAAGTCTTGATGTCCATCGCCGAATCCGTCCGCAAGCAACTTACCCCTATCCATCCCGAAGGGCTCAAGTTCATCGGCGGTTTCGCTGTTGCAACGCTGGTTCTATTCTGGATATGGCAGCCGCTCGGCTGGCTCGGTGTCGTCGCCACCCTGTGGTGCGCCTGTTTTTTCCGCGACCCCGTCCGCGTGACGCCGCTGCGCGATGGGCTCGTTATTGCGCCGGCGGATGGCTACGTGTGTTCACTCGGCATGTTTTCGCCGCCGCCGGAACTGGGTCTCGGCGACTTGCCGATGCAGCGGGTCTCCATCTTCATGTCGGTGTTCGACTGCCATGTGAACCGTTCGCCAGTGGCCGGCCGCATCGCCAAAATCGTCTACAAACCTGGCATTTTCCTGAATGCCGACCTCGACAAGGCGAGCCAGGACAACGAGCGCAACGGCTTCCTAATTGAAACCCTTGACGGTCGGTTTGGCGTCGTGCAAATCGCCGGATTGATTGCCCGCCGCATTCTGTGTTTTTCGCACGAGGGCGACACTGTTGCCGCTGGCGAACGGCTTGGCCTGATCCGTTTCGGTTCACGCGTGGATGTTTATATGCCCGGCGCCATTGAGCCGCTGATCGGGCTTGGCGCGAAGACGGTCGCGGGTGAAACTGTGATCGCCGACATGCGGGCTGGCGAAGGCCACCGCAACTACCGGTCGGGGTGAGCGGTGGACGAAGACGCAGCACCGATTGGCAGGCCGGCTGGCGCAGAGGGATACGGCGGCGCCCTGCGACGTCGCCGCCGCTTTCGCGGTATCCCACTGCGATTTGTCGTGCCCAATCTTGTCACCCTGCTGGCCATGTGCCTCGGCCTCACCGCCATCCGCTTCGCCTCGGAAGGGGAATTCTATAACGCGGTCGTCGCTATCGTTGGAGCGGCCGTGCTGGATGGTCTGGACGGTCGCATTGCGCGCGCGCTCGAAGGCACCTCGCGGTTCGGCGAGGAACTCGATTCGCTCGCCGATTTCGTCGACTTCGGCGTTGCGCCGGCGTTGTTGCTGTATTTCTGGTCGCTGCATGAAAACCGCTCGCTGGGCTGGTTTGCCGCGCTGATTTTCGCCGTCGCCTGCGCGCTGCGTCTGGCGCGCTTCAATGTGATGATCGATGAGCCCGAAAAGCCTGCGTGGCACGGTCGTTTTTTCATCGGCATGCCCTCACCCGCCGGCGCCATCGTGGTGATGTTGCCGCTTTACGTGCAATTCTCGATCGGGCTGCCCAATACGCGCGGGATTGTGCTGGCCGAGATCGCCTACACGGCGGTGATCGCTTTTCTGATGGCAAGCCGCATTCCGCATTTTTCCGGCAAGCGCATTGGACGGGTGCCACGCGACTGGTTCATTGCGGTGCTGTTCGGCGTGGTCGCCGCGTTGTTGCTGGTGGCGATATTTCCGATGCAGATGCTGATCGTGCTGTCGGTCGCCTATCTCGCGATGGTGCCGTTGGCGGTCCGCAGTTACCGCCGGTTGGCGTCGGGCAAAGGCGATGGCCGAACCGCCGATGTCGCGGACGCTGCGTCGAGCGTTGGCGATTCCGCCGCCGCCGCAGACCCTTCGCCCGCGCCGCCCCCGTCGGCCACCTCGCCCACGCCGTCGAACTCGGCTTGAGCGGCGCTGCTTCGCGAGGCAAATACGGTTTGCGTGGGAAAGACTTTACGTCACGGTTCACAAACGAGTGCGGCTCCAGTATGGTCCGCGCGCTTTAGCGCCTATCCTGAAAAAGTTGACTGACGTTTCCGATCCGGATACGCGCCAGTTCAATGAATTGGAGCGTGGACGGACCGCAAAAGTCTGCAACTTCTGCGGTACACGCTTCCCGGCCATTTCCGGCCCCTGGCCGGCAACCCCACGAGACCCCAACCCAACGAGACCCAATGCCAAAGGAAGAACTGCTCGAGTTTCCCGGAATGGTGACCGAACTACTGCCCAATGCGACGTTCCGCGTGAAGCTTGAGAACGAACACGAGATCATTGCCCACACCGCCGGTAAAATGCGTAAAAACCGCATCCGCGTGCTGACTGGCGACAAGGTTCTCGTGGAAATGACGCCCTATGATCTGAGCAAGGGCCGCATCACCTATCGTTTCAAATAACACCCGTTTTTCACTGCGAGGACGCGCCCTAGCATGCAAGCCCCAAGCTGGCGTTCCAAATTTGTGCTGGCTTCCGCCTCGCCGCGACGTCTGGCGCTGTTGCAACAGATTGGCATCGAGCCCGACGCGCTGATCCCCGCCGACATCGATGAAACGCCGTTGCGCAACGAGTTGCCGCGCAAACTGGCGCAACGGCTTGCCAGCGAAAAGGCGGCGGCGGCGAAACGCATTGTGGAGGCGAGGCCCGAACTCGCCGGCGCGTTCATTCTCGCCGCTGACACCGTGGTTTGCACAGGCCGCCTGGTTTTACCGAAATGCGAGCTGGCGGACGAGGCCGACGCCTGCCTGCGGCGGCTCTCCGGGCGTTCGCACCGGGTTTACACGGGGGTCAGCCTGATCACGCCGAAGGGCGCGGAGCGGCGCCGCCTTGTGGAGACGCGCTTGCGCTTCAAGCGCCTGACATCGCAAGAGATCGAGGCCTATATCGCCGCCGGCGAATGGCGCGGAAAAGCCGGCGGCTACGCCATTCAGGGGCTGGCCGGGAGCTTTGTTATCCAGCTCACCGGCTCCTATCCCAACGTTGTCGGATTGCCGCTGTACGAGACGCTCTCGATGATAACAGGCGAGGGGTTTCCCGCCCACCTTTTGTGGCTCAATTCTCCTTAAGATGCGCATCGTCGCACGGCAGACGGCGGATTTCGTCCGTAATAACACAAATTAATTGGTATATATTTTTAATTACCAATTTTTTTGTAAATTGTGCTATCCTTGGCGGAATGATCGGCGTCCTGCGCCGCGCCAGACGGATTCGCCATGACCCTCGAAAACCTCGCGTTGGGCCTCAACTCTCGCGCCGCCAAGCAATCCCCGATGGAGCGGATCGCGGCGTTGCGGGACGCCCTGCCCGGCCGCCTGTTGCTGACGACCAGCTTCGGCCTTGAAGACCAAGTACTCACGCACATGCTCGCCCAGGCCGGCCTCGGCGTGGAGTTTGCCACGCTCGACACGGGCCGGATGTTTCCGCAGACGTATGAGGTCTGGCAACGAACACAGGAAAAATACGGCGTCGAGATTGCCGCGTTTTCTCCGCAGGCCCCAGCGCTTCAAGCGCTGGTGTCCGCCCAGGGGATCAACGGGTTTTATGGTTCCGTGGTGGCGCGCAAGGCCTGCTGCGGCGTGCGCAAGGTCGAGCCGCTGGAGCGGTCTCTCGCCGGCGTGCAGGGCTGGATTGTCGGCCTGCGCGCCGACCAGTCAGACAAACGGGGCGGCATGGAGTTCGTCAGCTTTGATGCGGCGCGAAACCTCGTCAAACTCAGCCCGATCTTCGACTGGACGCGCGAGCAGGCGGTCGCATTCACCGCCCGCGAAAAAGTCCCGGTCCACGCGCTGCACGAAAAAGGTTTCCTTTCGATTGGCTGCGCGCCGTGCACACGAGCGCTGGCGCCGGGGGAACCCGAACGCGCAGGCCGCTGGTGGTGGGAAGCCGAAGCGACGAAAGAATGCGGCCTGCACGTCGGCGCCGACGGGCGTCTGGTGCGCGCCAGCGAAAGCCCGCGCGCATGAGCCTGGCGCATCTCGACGCCCTCGAAGCCGAGAGCCTGCATATTTTTCGCGAGGTGGCGGCGACCTGCGAAAATCCGGTGCTGATGTACTCCATCGGCAAGGATTCCGCCGTGTTGCTGCATCTCGCCATGAAAGCCTTCCATCCCGGCAAACCGCCGTTTCCCGTGCTGCATGTGGACACGACGTGGAAATTTCGCGAGATGATCGAATTTCGCGACCGTCGCGCGCGCGAACTCGGTCTCGACCTCATCGTGCACACCAACGAAGCGGGCCGCGCGGCCGGGATCAATCCGATTGATTCGGGATCGCGGCTGCACACCGACGTGATGAAAACCCAGGCGCTGAAGCAAGCGCTCGACACACACAAGTTCGATGCGGCGTTCGGCGGAGCGCGGCGCGACGAGGAAAAATCGCGCGCCAAGGAGCGGGTTTTTTCGCTGCGTAACTCCGAACATCGATGGGACCCAAAGAACCAGCGGCCAGAGCCGTGGCGGCTCTACAACACGCGCAAGCGACAGGGCGAAAGCTTCCGCGTGTTTCCAATCTCCAACTGGACGGAAGCTGACGTCTGGGATTACATCTCACGCGAGAAAATTACCGTCGTGCCACTCTATTTTGCCGCCCTGCGACCGGTTGTGGAACGCGATGGCGCGCTGATCATGCGTGACGATGAACGCCTGCCCCTGCGCAACGGAGAAACTCCGCAAATGCGCATGGTTCGCTTCCGCACGCTGGGTTGCTATCCGCTCACCGGCGCCATCGAAAGCACGGCGACAAATTTACCGGAAGTCATCGCGGAAATGCGTAGTTCGCGCGCCTCCGAACGACAAGGCCGCATGATCGATCACGATGGGTCCGGGTCGATGGAAGCCAAGAAACAAGAGGGCTATTTCTGATGCAGCGCGGCGACGACTGCGCCCACGAGTGCGCACATGACGCGGCTACAACTGCGCCCATGACAGCGTCCATGACGGCGTCCATGACGGCGTCCATGCCGGCGAGTGCGCCAGCGCCCCGCGCGTCCCTGCTGCGTTTTTTCACCTGCGGCTCCGTCGACGACGGCAAGTCCACGCTGATTGGCCGGTTGCTGTATGAAACCAACTCGGTATTCGACGACCAGATGGAAGCGCTCGAAAAAGATTCAAAAAAATTCGGTACACAAGGCGCCGCGCCGGACTTCGCGCTGCTGCTCGACGGTCTCTCGGCGGAACGCGAACAGGGCATCACCATTGATGTCGCCTATCGTTATTTCGGCTCGGGCCAACGCGCCTTCATCGTCGCCGACACGCCCGGCCACGAACAATACACGCGCAACATGGCGACGGGCGCCTCGAGCGCCGACCTCGCCGTCATCCTCATCGATGCGCGCAAGGGAATCCTGCCGCAAACGCGACGCCACGCCTACATCGTCGCCATGCTCGGCGTTCGCCACATTGTGCTGGCCGTCAACAAGATGGACCTCGCCGGTTTTGAACGGCCGCGCTTTGAGGAGATCGCCAGCGCCTGTCGCGACTTCATGCAGCCGCTTGGCTTCACCTCGATCCACGCGATCCCGCTGAGCGCGCGCGATGGCGACAACGTCGCGACCGCTTCGCCGCGAACACCCTGGTACAGCGGGCCGACGTTGCTGGCGCTGCTCGAAACGATTGACGTCGGCGGCGCCGAAGCGACTGCCGCGCCCTTCGCTTTCCCGGTGCAGTGGGTCAATCGCCCCGATCTCGATTTTCGCGGCTACGCCGGAACGATCGCCAGCGGCGTCGTCAAGCCGGGCATGGAAGTTGTCGCGCTGCCGGGCGCCCGCCGCGCCATCGTGCAGCGCATCGTCACCGCCGATGGCGACCTGCCCGAGGCGGCCACTGGCATGGCGGTGACGTTGACGCTGGACCGCGAGATCGACGTATCGCGCGGCGATGTCCTCGCTGCGAGCGCCCATCATTTGAGCCCGCGTCGCTCCATCGTCGCCCGCGTTTTGTGGATGATCGACGAAAAGCTGGCGCCGGGCCGCGACTATATTGTGCAACTGGCGAGCGCGACCGCCAACGCGCGGATCGACGCCCTGCATTTTAGCGTCGATATCGAAAGCTTTGCGCAACAGCCGGCAAGCGATCTGGCGATGAACCAGATCGGGCTGGTGAGACTCGTCTGCGACAAGCCGCTGATTGTGGCGAACTATCGCGACAATCGGGATCTCGGCAGCTTTATTCTGATCGATCGGTCGAGCAACCAGACAGCCGGTCTCGGCGTCATCGAGCTGGATGCAGCAGTGGACCTGCCTGCCGCAGTGACAGCGCCGATAGAGCCGCCGGGCTGGTGGTTGCAGCTTGCCGGCGCGCCGGGCACGCGCCAGCGCCATAGTTTTGCGCTGCGCGCCAGCCTTGAGACCGCCGCCGCCGTCACCTTGGCAGGCATCGTGTGGTTGCTTGCAGCCAATGCGCTCGCCGCCGCAGCCGTACTGGCGTTTGAGTTTGTGGCGCGGTTTTTCATTCAGGTGATCCTGACACGCGGCGAACCCGACAAAACCCGCGTGGACGAAGCCCAGGAGGGCGGCGCTGGTATTTAGCGGCTGCGGCGCATCGCCAATGTCGGAGAGCGTTTCCTCGCGGTTTGGTCGCCGCCCATCAAAAGGCTCAAAAAAGCCCACTGCGGTCTCGCCGGGGAGAGCCGAGTCAGGTATAGGCTCGCAACATGAGCCTTTTGACCTCAAGCGCCGAACTCGCCGCCTGCTGCGAACGGCTGTCGCGGCATCCCTTTGTCACGGTCGACACGGAATTTCTGCGCGAAACCACCTTCTGGCCGAAGGTGTGCGTCGTCCAGATGGCTTCCGACGACGAGGCCGTCGCCATTGACACACTCGCCGCCGACCTCGACCTCGCGCCCTTTTTCGCGCTGATGGTGAACCCGGCCGTCGTCAAGGTGTTTCACGCGGCGCGGCAGGACCTCGAAATCATCTGGAAGCATTCGGGCCTCGTGCCGGCGCCGTTATTCGACACCCAGGTCGCCGCAATGGTGTGCGGCTTTGGCGACCAGGTGAGCTACGGCGAACTGGCGCAATCCATCTGCAAGGCGCCCATCGACAAATCCTCGCGCTTCACCGACTGGTCGAAGCGGCCCTTGTCCGAGGCGCAAATCACCTACGCGCTCGCCGATGTCACTTTTTTGCGCGACATCTATCGGGCCCTCGTTGCGAAACTCGAAAAGTCCGGTCGCATCCTGTGGCTCGATGACGAGATGGCGACCTTGAAAAACCCCGCCACCTATGAGCAACACCCCGATAACGCATGGGAGCGTTTGCGCGGCAGGGCGCGCAAGCCGCGCGATCTCGCCGTGCTGATGGAACTGGCGGCGTGGCGCGAACGGGATGCGCAGAGCCGCGACGTGCCGCGCTCGCGGGTGTTGAAAGACGACGTGCTTGTCGATGTCACGCTGGCCGCGCCACGCACGGCGGAGGCGCTGGGGTCGCTGCGTTCGTTCCCGCGCGGCATGGAGCGGGCGCGAACCGGAGTTGAAATTTTGGCGGCAGTGGAGCGCGGACTGGCGCGCGATCCGAAATCGCTGCCGAAGATTGCGCGCGAGAAGCGCGGCAATGGCTCGGCCGGCGCCACGGTTGAACTGCTGAAAGTACTGTTGCGGCACGTCAGCGAGGCGAATGGCGTCGCCGCCAAGATGGTGGCGACGGTCGATGACCTCGAGGCCATCGCGAATGATGATCGCGCCGATGTTCCGGCGCTGGGCGGCTGGCGCCGCGAAATGTTCGGCGAGCGCGCCCTCGAACTGAAATATGGGCGGCTGGCGCTGACTTTGGAAAAAGGTCGGGTCATCACACTGGAATGGCGCGATTCGACCGGCCACGAGAGCGGCGCGCCGGTTGCGGCGTCCGCGCCGCACACTGCGACAGCGGCGGCGGAATAGCCTCGCCAGCTTCACGTGTCGGCGATGCAAATTTCCGGCTCACGACCGATCAGTCGCGCCATTTGCTTCAGGCGTCCGGCGAGGCGCTCATTGACGAGCGCCCGCAGCAAATGCGGCACGCTCAACACCAGCTTGTTTTTGACGCACAGCAACGGCGCGCCGGGCAACACACCGGGCATGGCGGCGGAGAGAAGGTAGCCGACGCGCATGGCGGCGGCGAGAACGTGGGCGCGATCCAGGATGCGGGCGTTCGCGAGGGTGCGGATTTGCAGATTGACGTCGGCGTCCAGCCCTTCGTGGCGATAGGAATTGGCGAGCGCGAGATAAGCGCGCCCGGCGTGGTCGATGCCGGAGAACGCGGCGTTGGCGATAATGTTCAGCGACTGTTCGCCGCGATAATCGGGATGCGCGCGCCAGCCGATGTCGGCCAGCAGGCAGGCGGCGTGACGCAGCCGCCGCTCGCTGTCTTTTTCTTCAAAATTGGTGGAGCGCATGAACGCGTCGGTCCACGTGCAAAGCTCTTCGCCATGCTGTGGGGCGCGCGAGCGCAGTAAATTAAGGTCGCGCGCGGCGACGAGCAGCGGGTCGAGTTTGCGCTGCTCCGCCGACAGACGTTCAAACAGCAAACCCTCGCGAACGCCCAGCGCCGAGATGACGATGTCGCGCGGACGGGCGCGGCGGATAATCTCATCGAGCACCACCGCGCCGTAAGCCAGCAGCGGGCGCCGCGCCGGAGCGATAGCCTCAATGCCGATGAGCGCGTCGGTGGAGACCCGCTCGATCAACTCGGCGAAATCGGCGGCGTCGCGGGCCGGAATGACGTAGCCGTGCATGACATTGAGGGGATAGTTGCGCTGGCGCATGTGCAGCCGCGCCAACGCGCGCCAGGTGCCGCCGATGGCGTAGAACGAGCGGTCTTTGAGTTTGTCCAGCGGCTTGCAATCGGCCAGAGCATCGCAGGCGATACGGGCGGCGCGTTTGGGACTTTTGCCCGAGATGTCGGTCAGCGCCAGCCCGCCAAGCGGCAACGTCACGCCTTGCCCCACATTAGCGCCATCGACCTCATTCAGCTCCAACGAGCCGCCGCCGAGATCGCCGGCGACGCCGTCGGGCTTGAAGAAGCCGCAGACGACGCCCAACGCGGAAAGTTCGGCCTCGCGTTTGCCGGAAAGCAATTCAATGGGCACGCCAATGGCTGTGCGCGCCGCTTCCAGAAACTGCGGGCCATTGGCGGCGTCTCGCGCGGCGGCGGTGGCGATGACATGGATGTCGCCGATTTTCATGATTTCACATAGGGTGCGGAAACGACGTAACGCCGCCAGCGCCTTGTCGACGGCGTCCTGCGGCAACTTTTTCGTCGTGGCGACGCCGCGACCGAGCCCGGCAAGGAGCTTGTCATTGAAAATCGGCGTCGGCGAACGACTGAGACCCTCATAGGCGACAAGGCGCACCGAGTTGGAGCCGATGTCGACAATGGCGACAGGGTTGCCGACGGCGAGCCGTCCCGGCGCATCTTCGCGAACGAACGTGGCAGCGGAATGCTGGGATGTTTTCATTTATCCTGCGCGGCTTTCGACCGCTTCGAAAGTGGCCGCGGGCTGGAAGCCTTCAACGATTTGCCGCGGCCCGAGAGACTTGGGTTCGTCATGAAGTATTGATGGGCGTTGAACGGCTCCTCGCCGGGTTGCGGCGTGATTCGAAGGCTCGAACCGTCCGGCAATACGCGATAACTTTGCTGGTTGTCCATGAGGTTGGCGACCATAATCTGGTCGAGCACCTGTTCATGCACAGTTGCATTCACGACTGGCGCCATCACTTCAACCCGGCGCTCCAGATTGCGCGGCATGAGATCGGCCGAAGAGATGTAGAGATGGGCTTTCGGGTGGGGCAGCCCATAACCGCCGCCGAACGCGTAAATCCGCGCGTGTTCCAGAAAGCGCCCGACAATCGATTTGACGCGAATGTTATCCGACAGTCCCGGCGCGCCCGGCCGCAGACAGCAGATGCCTCTGACGATCAGATCGATCTGCACGCCGGCGGCGCTGGCCTCGTAAAAGCTGTCAATGATATCGGCGTCGACGAGAGAGTTGCACTTGGCCCAGATGGCGGCCGGCTTGCCGGCTTTTGCGTAGCCGGTTTCCTCGGCGATGTGCGTCAGCAGCTTGTCTTTCAGAGAAATCGGCGAAACCGCCATCCGCTCCAAACCCACGGGTTCCGCGTATCCGGTGATGTAATTGAAAATGCGGGCGACATCGCGACCAATGGCGGCGTCTGCGGTGAAAAAGGAAACGTCGGTGTAAATGCGCGCGGTTTGGGGATGATAGTTGCCAGTGCCTACATGGCAGTAACTTACCAGCGCGCCGCCTTCGCGACGCACCACCATGGAAAGCTTGGCGTGGGTTTTCAATTCAAGGAAACCGAACACCACCTGCGCGCCGGCGCGTTCGAGATCGCGCGCCCAGCCAATGTTGGCCGCCTCGTCGAAACGCGCCTTCAGTTCGATAAGCGCGGTGACCGATTTGCCCGCCTCCGCCGCCTCCACCAGCGCCCGCACAATCGGGCTGTCGGAAGAAGTACGATAGAGCGTCTGCTTGATGGCGACGACATTGGGATCGCGCGCCGCCTGATACAGAAACTGCACGACGACGTCAAAGGATTCATAGGGGTGATGGACGACCAGATCCTTGAGCTTGATCGCGGCGAAACAGTCACCGCCGTTTTCTCGAACGCGCTCGGGAAAACGCGGATTGTAGGGCTTGAATTTGAGGTCGGGGCGATCAATGGCGACAATCTCGGCGAGTTCGTTGAGCGCCAGCATTCCCGTATGGACGAAAACTTCATCGGCTGCCGCGTGCAACTCATTGGCGACGAATGTTTGCAAATCCTCGGGCATGCCGGCGTCGAACTCGAGGCGCACCACCGTGCCGCGACGCCGTCGCTTCAACGCGGTTTCAAAGTTGCGCACGAGGTCTTCGGCCTCTTCCTCGATTTCGACTTCGCTGTCGCGCACAATACGAAACAGACCCTTCCCTTTGACTGTATAGCCCGGAAACAAACGACCAATCTGCAAAAATATCAAAGTTTCCAGCGCGACAAACCGCGCCTTGCCGCGCGACAGCGCGTCCGGGAGACGAACAAAGCGTTCAATTTTCGCCGGCAGTCTCACCAGCGAGTTGAGACGGCGCCCGTCGCTGGCGCGCACCAGGTCAAGCGCGGCGCTGAAGCCGAAATTGGGAATGAACGGGAACGGGTGCGCCGGATCAATCGCCAGCGGCGTCAACACGGGAAAAACGTGCGAGCGGAAATGCGCGTCGAGCCAGTTGAGTTCCTGCGGGGTCAATCCGGAAGCATCGAGAATTTCGATGTCACGTTGAGCCAGCAAGGTACGAAGTTCGGTCCAGCGCTTTTGCTGCTCGGCGACCAGCACAGCGACGCGACCGCTGATGCGCGTCAATTGCTCTTGCGGCGTCAGACCATCATCCGACACAGTGCGCACGCCACGATGCAACTGGGCGCGCAAGCCGGCCACCCGAACCATGAAGAATTCATCGAGGTTGCTGGCGGAGATCGATAAAAATCGCAGTTGTTCGAGGAGGGGATGGTTGGGATTGGAGGCTTCCGCCAGCACTCGCCGATTAAACTCCAGCCACGATAGTTCGCGATTGACATAGCGCTCCGGCGATTCGGTGCTTGCCAGCTCCGCGTAATCAACTGCAACGGGGGAAGCGGCGCTGACGCCTTGGGCGGCATTCGGCGCGGTGCGCTTTCGCGGGGCGGGCGCCACGCCGGCAGTGGCCTTGTCCTCGATCGTCATTTACGAATCCGTGTTGGTGAGGTCGGGGCGCATCGCCGCAGCCGGATTTTGTAACGGGTGCGTGACCGTATCATGAAATCGCTAGGGGCTGGACGTAGGGCGGCGCAACCACAGGGCAATCGGGTGAAGAACCTCGTGACAAACTGGTGAAGTACTGAATCTGTCGTCGTCCACTGATTCTGTTTGTGGAGCACGACGATGGCGGATC
>JAYTTW010000302.1:0-3816 GCA_043744855.1 Hyphomicrobiales bacterium | reverse complement strand
GATGACTTCACCGCGCGGAATGAGCCGGTGGGAGGTTCCGCCTGGAATGTACACGAAGTCGCCGACGACGAGATCAAACCAGTTGACCGACGCGTCCGCGAATTCGATACGGGCCTCACCGGCGAATTGCGCCAGCAGCGTGTCCTGTTCGCAGACCAGCCAGAACGGCTGCGGCTCGGAACCGCGACTGACGTGGAGCTGCGGCTCGATGCCGGCCGGCAGAATCGGAAACTCGTCGTAGGCGCCGCGAAGCGCGGCTTCGGCAAAAATATCGCTGCGACCCTTGCGGCGCATGTCGTGGGCTCTCCCTCAAATCTTGAGCAGTTTCAGGTTTTCTACTTTGGACCAACACGGCTCTTCCAAAGCTCCCACACGCGATCATACCCCACCTCGACGCCGTAGCTCTCGAGCCGCTTGGCCTCCCCGGCGGAAAGGTAAGTAACCGGCCCTCCAAGCGCGAGAGCCTGCATTTGAAGCCGCGCGTTCACATCCGTGTAGACTGCCCGATAGATGACAGTCTTCAGGTCTGGCGCGACGACAGCGTCGCCATGCCCGCGCATCAGAACAACATTGGCGTTGCCAAGCGCCTTCGCCAGCGCGCGGCCCAGATCGGGCGTGCGCACAAGCATATCCGTAGTGTCACCGGCGGCGTCCCTTATTTCGAACACCGGCGCCTTGGGGTCGAGAAAAGAGGCGTCATGAAAGATCGGCCTTAACGGAATGTTGGTGACGCCAAAAGGGATCACGTTGGGCGAATGTGAATGGACAACGGCGTTGACGTCCGGACGCGCCCGATAGATTTCCGCGTGGATAAACCGTTCGCTGTTCGGTCGGCCGCCGAGTTGGCCAAGCAGCTTTCCGTCGAGATCGAAGAGACCTATGTCCGCGCGGGTCACCAGAGCCGGCGACATGCCCCGGGCAATGAAGAATTGCCCGGGATTTTCTGGATTGCGGACACTTACATGGCCAAATCCGTCGACCACATTCTGATCGAAAAGGATCCGGTTAGCCGTGACAAGTTCCTCGATGAGCGCGGCGTGGCGCGTGTCCTGAGCGCCGGCCTGGCTGACCAGCAGCGCGCTGGCCATCGCTAACGCAAAAACCCAAGACGAATTCATGCGCGGACCCTGGCCAGTTCGAGATACCGGCGCATCGGTGGATGCTCCCGGTACCCCGCTGCAAGGTTTTCACAATAGCGCCGCAACACTTCTCTATCGCCGGGATCGCCTTCAACTTCCGTGATCGGCGCCACATGGTCGCTTGCGAAAGTCGGCGGAACCTCGCTCTGGTCCATGAAAAAGCCGACCGGATCGCGGCCCTCCTGGACCGCCTCGATGCCACGTCGGATGAACCGACGGAACATCGTGACGCCCCGATCCTGCGAGCCAAGGTGCTCCAGTTCGTGTGGATTGAGCCCCTCCGCGCCCTGGCTGACCATCGCGTCGTAGTCTCCCGGAATCCATTGGCGGTCCCGATAGGGACGATCGCCATTCTGGCCGAACGCCTCAAGTTCGCGGCGTTTGGAAAAAGGCATCGGGTCGTTGTCGAGGATGTGGCTGATATAGAAATTAATGCTGTGGGTGTCATCGACGGGCAGCGTCCACATGGTCATGAATGGCGCGCTCGCCTGCTGAACTTTTTTGCCGCTCTCGAAAATGGAGCTGATGATATGCAGGTTCGCGCCGAACGTTTCTGAGGAACGGACCCATATATTGTCGCCCACCCGCCGGGCGCCGAGATACATGCAGCCAGCCGGCGTCTCCACCCACGTAAAGAATGGAATTTCACCAAAGCTGTCGTCGAATTGCTTCTCGACGCCCCGCATCTGCGGGATCATGTGCAGCACATGGGTGTGCCATGGATCCATCGAATTTTCCTTGATCTGCATCCAGTTGCATTCCCAAAGGAAGCGGAAACCATTGACCAGGCGAATACCCGGCAGATGCGTGCGGTCAAGGTCAGGAAAGACGGGAATCCGCTCCGGCGGACCCATGTAAATGAAGACGAGACCGCAATAGACATGCGCCGGATACGCGCCCTGCGACATTGTCGCCATCATGCGCTCGGCGTTGGGCTCGCCCGGAATCTCGAGCATGCGGCCATCTGTCGCGAAGAGTCGTCCGTGGTAGCAGCATCGCAGCCCGCGCGCTTCCACGATGCCGTATTCCAGCGAGGTGTTGCGATGGCAGCAGCCAATGGTCAGACAACCGACCTTGCCGGCGCCGTCCTTGAACAAGACCAGATCTTCGCCGAGCGCGCGCACCTTGAATGGGACATCCGCAATCTCATCCTCATAAGCGACCGGATGCCAGAACCGCCTTTGATATTCGCCGCCGGGCGTCCCGGCGCTGGTCTGGATGAGAAACAGATCGGCGCTGCCGCTTTTCTTGCGATAGTAGCCGGAGTGGGGAAGCGGAATTTGCATGTTGCTCATGGCGTACTCCTTTCAGGGTCGGGCGGTGCTTTAGGCCAGCGGCTGGGCGTCTTTCTGCCAGTAGAGGATGTTGGTCCGCGCGAAAGCGAGGCCTCGATCAAAAATAAATCCGACGATGCCGATCACCGCGATCGCGGCGAGAGCGCGCTCCGGCTCAAACGACGCCGAGGCGAAGGCGACGACATAGCCCAAGCCCCGGTTGTCACCGATGATCTCAGTGATGATTGTCAGTATGAGCGAAACCGGAAGCGCGATGCGCACGCCTGCGAATATCGCGGGACCGGCGGATGGCAGCAGGACGTTCCACAGCATTTGCCGTGGCGATGCGCCGTAGTTCTGCGCCGCCCATACGAAAACCCGCTCGGCGCCGCGCATGCCGGCCAATGTCTGGATCGTGATCGGATAAAGGCATTCCAGAAAGATCATGGCGATCTTCGACGCATCGCCCAAACCCAACAGAAAGACGAAAATTGGGTAAAGCGTGATCTTCGGGATTGAATTGCCGAAGAAGAACAAGGGTTCCAGCAGGCGTCGCGCAGCGCCGATCCGCGCCATCATGGTTCCCAGAGTTACGCCGCAGATTACCGCCGCGACGAAACCGGTGAGCGCCCGCGTCAAGGTGGCGGCGCCGTGGTACGCAAGATCGCCGCTCCCTGCGAAGCGAACAAAGGCCCAGAATACGGCTTCGGGCGAAGGAAGAATGAGCGGCGATACAAGACGGGATCGAGCCAGAATTTCCCACGCGGCCAAGACCAGCAGGATCGAGGCGCTTCGAAGGGTTGCCCGGGCTCCAAACCGGCATAGACAAGACAGGGTCAGGCCGACGTCAGTCATCCCGTCCGTCCTTTCCGAGCATCTGGCCCCTGAGCACTCGCCGACGCACAGCGAGGAGCAGGCGGTCGGCTCCAAAGCCGAACAATCCGATGACGGCGATGGAAACAAACATTACATCGAAACGCTGGCTTTCTTCGGCGCGGGCAATGAGATAGCCGAGCCCGTTGTTGGAGACGACGAGTTCGCTGGTGACCATGAGGATGAAGGAAAGCGCGACGGCAATCCGCAATCCAGAAAATATTTGCGGCAGCGCCGAAGGCACGACGACGCCGAAAAACGTCCGCGCACTGGAGGCGCCCATGTTCTGGGCCGACCAGATGTGCACAGACCGGGTGGATTTGGCGCCGTAATAGGCCGCGATATAGCAGGGATAAAAGACCGAGGTTGCTATGACAAGAATTTTAGACCCGCTACCCAACCCAAACCACGCGAAGATCAGTGGCAGAAAGGCGATCTTCGGCACAGGATAGGTGAGCGACACCAGCGGTTCGTAGAATATTTCAACCGGTCGGAAAACACCCGCCAACAGACCAGCGACGACGCCGCCG
>JAYTTW010000301.1:0-15162 GCA_043744855.1 Hyphomicrobiales bacterium | reverse complement strand
TGCGCTGGATTTGCCTTGGAAACCTCATCCTGAGGAGGTCCAAAGGACCGTCTCGAAGGACGAGGTTTTCACGCCAGCGTTTTTCAGCAGCCTGCTAGAGCATGATCCCGAAAAGTGGACGCCGGTTTTCGGAAAAGATCATGCTCAATCAAAAACCTGGAGTGCGACGACGTTTTCGAAGTAGCGTCGTCGCGCTCTAGGCTCGACGAATCAGAGACAGCACGATGAGCACGATGACGCCGCCGATTGCGGCGTTAATAATGTCGCCCAGAATGCCGGCGCCGAGGTGGACGCCGAGTTGGGGAAGCAGCCAGCCGGCAACCGCCGCGCCGATAATTCCGACAACAATGTTGCCAAGCAAGCCAAAGCCCGCTCCTTTGACGATTTGACCCGCAAGCCAACCGGCGATGGCGCCGACAATAAGCCAGACAATGATTCCCATGTTTTTCGCCCCTGTGTGGACCCGCCCTGACGGTGGTGACGCGGCGATAACTCCACAGGGCCGAATGGGTTGCACGACTTGGCGAAATTCGGCATTGATCTGTCCATGACGCGCAACCGCATCGTGTTTTTGCTTCGCCGCGTGCCCGCCACCCGCGCAAGGCCAGGATAATCTGCTTTATATTGACCCGATGGTTTGATGTTGCAGGATTTTCAAGGAAGGAAGCCGGCTTTGTCCCCGACAGCCAAACGCATCGACGTGCATCACCATGTGCTGCCGGAGTTCTACAAGGAGGTGCAGCGCTCGGTTGGCATCACGGGTTCGGCGTATCGCGGGTTTCCAGAGTGGTCGCCGCAGTCCTCCCTGGCGATCATGGACCGACACGACATCGGCGCCGCCATCTTGTCGTTCACGTCGCCGGGCATCTACTTTGGCGACATCGCGCAAACCCGCGAATTGGCGCGGCGCTTCAACGATTACCTCGCCGAACTCGTCGCCGCGCACCCGCAACGTTTCGGCGGCTTCGCATTTTTGCCGTTACCCGACGTGGAGGCTTCGCTCACAGAGATTGTGCGGGTGTTCGATATCCTGAAGCTCGACGGCGTCTGCCTGCTGACGAGCGTTGATGACAGATATATCGGTCACGCTGATTTTGAGCCTGTTTACGCCGAATTGAATCGCCGCCATGCTGTCGTTTTCATTCATCCCTGCTATCCGCCGGGCCGCGAAGCGTCGGGTTGGGACATTCCACGGATGCTGATCGACTACCCCTTCGAGACCACCAAGGTTGCGACGAACCTGATCTTCAATGGCGTGACGACGCGCTATCCCGATATACGTTTCGTGCTGTCGCATGCCGGCGGCGCGCTGCCGATGCTGGCGCACCGCATTTCCATTTTCGACCAAACAACAAAATTTCGCGACAACTATCCCGAAGGCGCGCTGGCGCATATTGCGCGGTTTTATTACGACACGGCGTTGTCAGGCCATGCGGCGCCTCTCAATGCGTTGCGCGCCTTCGTTCCGGATACGCAAATCCTGTTCGGCACAGATTATCCTTACATCGCGGACGAGGTTGTGGCGAGCGAGGCGGCGGGGTTCGATGCCTATGCAGGCTTTGACTCCGGGGCGAGGCTTTGCGTCGAACGCAGCAATGCTCTGCGCTTGTGGCCGCGTTTTCTCGCCGAGAATTGAGCCGATGTTTCTCGACTTTTTTGCGGCGTTACGCGGCGCACAGTTGCCGGTGACGCCGCGTGAGTATTTGACATGGATGCAGGCGCTCGAAACCGACGTCGCTGGATACTCGGTCGACAATTTTTATTTTTTGGCGCGCGCGTTGCTGGTGAAAGATGAGCGGCATCTTGATCGCTTCGATCGGGTTTTTGCGGCGACGTTTCGCGGGTTGGGATCGCTGCCCGACGCACTGGAGCCGGCCGCGCTACCAGCGGAATGGCTGAAAAAACTCGCCGAAAAATATTTGAGCGAGGCGGAGAAGCAGCAGATGGAGGCGATGGGCTGGGACAAGCTCATGCAAACCCTGAAGCAGCGTCTCGAGGAGCAAAAGGCGCGCCACCAGGGCGGCTCCAAGTGGATTGGAACGGCGGGGACTTCACCGTTTGGCGCGTATGGATACAATCCCGAGGGCGTGCGCATCGGTCAGCACGAAAGTCGCCACAACCGCGCGGTGAAAGTCTGGGACAGCCGCGAGTTTCGCGATCTCGACGGCGACATGCAGCTCGGCGCCCGCAACATCAAGATTGCGTTGCGGCGATTGCGGCGATTTGCGCGGATCGGCGCCGCCGACGAACTCGATCTCGACACGACAATCCGCGCCACCGCGAGCAAGGGGATGCTTGACGTGCAGCTGCGCCCCGAGCGCCGCAACGCGGTCAAGGTCATTTTGTTTTTCGATGTTGGCGGCTCGATGGATGCGCACGTTCGTCTGGCGGAAGAATTGTTTTGCGCGGCGCGGGCTGAATTCAAGCACATGCAGCTGTATTATTTTCATAACTGTCTGTACGACTTCGTGTGGAAAAATAACGCGCGGCGTTTCGTCGAGCGCACCTCAACCTTGGAGGTGTTGCGCACCTATGCGCGCGACTACAAAGTGATCTTCGTCGGTGATGCCGCGATGTCGCCCTATGAGATCACCCAGCCGGGAGGCTCGGTTGAGTACAACAACGAGGAGCCCGGCGGCGTCTGGATGGAGCGTGCGCTGCGCACCTGGCCGCGCGCGGTGTGGCTCAACCCATCGCCCCGGCAGCATTGGAACACCACCCAATCCGTTGGCATGATTGAGCGAGCCATGGACGGGCGCATGTATGAGTTGACACCAGATGGACTGGCAGCGGCGATGCGCGAACTGGCGCGATAGGTCGCGGCGTCTATGCCAATGCGGCGGCGACAGCCTCCAGCGCCGACTGAGCGGCGGCGCCATCGGGGCCGCCCGCCTGCGCCAGATCCGGCCTGCCGCCGCCGCCTTTTCCACCCAACTTTTCGGCAGCCAGTCGCACCAGTTCAACGGCGTTGAAGCGATGGGTGTAGTCGGCAGTGACGCCGACGACGACGCCGGCCTTGCCGTCTGCGCCAACGCCGATGATGGCGACAACGCCGGAGCCGATTTTCTGTTTGGCCTCGTCGGCGATGGCTTTGAGATCCTTCATCTCAACGCCGTGCAGGGCGCGGGCGAAAAATGTCACGCCGCCAATGTCACGCGCCGCGTCGCTGTTGCTCGCGCCGGCGCCGCCGAGGGCGATTTTCTTGCGCGCCCCGGATAGCTCGCGGTCCAACTTGCGGCGCTCGTCGAGCAGGTTGGCGAGGCGCTGCGGCGCCTCGTCCACGGCGGTTTTCAAAAGCGACGCGACTTCGCGCAAGCGCTGCGCCTGGCTGTTGAGATGGCGGCGCGCGCCGGCGCCGGTTTTGGCCTCAAGACGGCGCACCCCGGACGCGACGGCGCTTTCCGCGACAATCGTGATGAGGCCGATGTCCCCGGTGCGCGTGACGTGGGTGCCGCCGCACAATTCGACAGAGAATTCGTGATTGGCCCCGTCTGCCGCGCGGCCCATCGACACAACGCGCACCTCGTCGCCGTATTTCTCGCCAAACAGCGCGCGCGCGCCGGACGCAATTGCATCCTCGACGCCCATCAGCCGCGTCGTCACCGCATCATTCTGCAAAACAACGCGGTTGGCGATGTCTTCGACGCGCGCCAGCTCCGCCTCGTTGAGTGGTTTGGTGTGAGAAAAATCGAAACGCAAACGGTCGTCGGCGACGAGTGAACCTTTTTGCGCGACGTGATCGCCAAGCACCTGTCGCAACGCCTCGTGCAGCAAATGCGTACCGGAATGATGCGCCCGGATGGCGCTGCGGCGGGCGGCATCGACGACGAGCTCCAGGGCGACGCCGGTGTGCAGGGCCCCCTCGAGTATCTCGACTTCGTGGACGACGAGATCGCCAAGCTTTTTCTGCGTGTCGACAACGCGGACGCGCACGCCGGCGCCGCGCCACTCGCCAGTGTCGCCTTTTTGACCGCCGGATTCGGCGTAAAAGGGCGTCTGGTTGAGCACCGCAAATCCATGTTCGCCGGGGGCAAGGCTTGCGGTGCGGGCGCCGTCGCGAACGAGCGCGACAACGACGCCTTCGGCAGTTTCCATTTCGTAGCCGAGAAACTCCGTCGCGCCGGCGGTGTCGCGGATGGCGAACCAGATTTGCTCGGTGGCGGCGTCGCCCGACCCGGCCCAGGCTTTGCGCGCCTCGGTGCGCTGGCGCTGCATGGAGGCGGCGAAAGCCTGGGTGTCGACGCGCACGCCCCGCGCCCGGAGCGCCTCCTGGGTGAGATCGAGCGGGAAGCCGTAGGTGTCGTAAAGCTTGAAGGCAAACTCGCCGCTCAACGCATCGCCGCTGTTGTGTTGGGCCGTTTCGCTCTCAAGCATGTCGAGGCCGCGCGACAGGGTGACGCGAAAACGCGCCTCCTCCAGGCGCAGGGCTTCCGTGATCTGGGCTTCGGCGCGGCGCAGTTCGGGATAGGCGTCGCCCATCTCGCGCACCAAGGTCGGCACGAGGCGATGCATCAGCGGTTGTTCGGCGCCGAGCAAACGCGCGTGCCGCATGGCGCGGCGCATGATGCGTCGCAGCACGTAGCCGCGCCCCTCATTGGAGGGCGTCACCCCGTCGGCGACGAGGAATGCGGAGGAGCGCAGATGGTCGGCGATGATACGGTGACTGGCCTGCATGGGGCCGTAAGGCTCGACGCCGCTGGCCTCGCTGGAGGCGCGGATCAGCGCGCGAAACAGGTCGGTTTCAAAGACCGAAGTGACGCCCTGCAACAGGGACGCCATGCGCTCAAGGCCCATGCCCGTATCAATGGACGGGCGGGGCAGCGGCGTTTGCACACCGCCCGGCGCCTGCTCGAACTGCATGAACACCAGATTCCAGAATTCCAGAAAGCGGTCGCCGTCCTCGTCGGGGCTGCCGGGCGGCCCGCCGGCGACGCTGTCGCCCTGATCGTAGAAGATTTCCGAGCACGGACCACACGGGCCCGTCTCGCCCATCGACCAGAAATTGTCCGATGTGGAAATGCGAAGGATGCGATCGTCGGACAGCCCGGCAATCCGGCGCCACAACTGCGCCGCCTCGTCGTCAGTGTGATAGACGGTAACGAGCAGGCGGTCGCGCGAAAATCCGAACTCGCGGGTGATGAGGTTCCACGCCAGTTCAATGGCGCGCTCCTTGAAATAGTCGCCGAACGAAAAATTGCCGAGCATCTCGAAGAAGGTGAGATGGCGGGCGGTGTACCCGACGTTATCGAGGTCATTGTGTTTGCCGCCAGCGCGGACACATTTTTGTGACGTGGAGGCGCGCACGTAGGGGCGTTTTTCCGCGCCGGTAAAAACGTTTTTGAACTGCACCATTCCGGCGTTGGTGAACATCAACGTCGGATCGTTGCGCGGAACCAAGGGTGAGGAAGCGACGATTTCGTGGTCGTTTTTGCGGAAAAAATCAAGGAAGGTCGTTCGAATCTCGTTGACGCCGTTCATCGCCTCAAAAGTCCTTGCCGTGCGGGCCCATGGAGTGGTTGGCGGACCGGTTGGCGTCGCGAGCCAGGCGACGCAGCACCGGACGGCTCAATCTCGGCCGGTTCTAATGTATTTTGCGGCGCAGGGAAACGGGCGGGGCCGGCGGAAGCGCGCGGGCGCGGCGGCGTGAAACTTTGTGGGCAAGCCGCAAGTGAGGGCTGCAAGTGAGGGCCGCAGCTTCGCGCCGGGAAAAAGCCCCTGAAAAAAGGCGTGGTATTGAAAACGGCAGGACGGAATCACGCCGCCCGGCGCGAGGCCACGAACTGGGCGGCAGCTGATTCCGTCCTGCTTTATGCAACAGGCGCTGAATTGCAGAGGGGACCTTCCACAAATCCGGCTGGGACCGGCCAGGCCATGGCCGATCCCTGCGCCTGTCTGCAATCGCGCGCTTACCCGGCGTCGTCGTCGGCGGGCGCCGAATTATCGAGAATGCGCTCGGCAATCAGGCCCGAATTGGCGCGGATAGCCGCTTCGATGCGGTTGGCGACATCCGGATTTTGCTTGAGAAACGCCTTGGCGTTTTCGCGGCCCTGTCCCAATCGCTGGCTGTCGTAGGAAAACCACGCGCCGGACTTTTCGACGACGCCGGCCTTGACGCCGAGATCGACCAGTTCGCCGTTCTTCGAGATGCCTTCGCCATACATGATGTCGAATTCGACCTGCTTGAAGGGTGGCGCCACCTTGTTCTTGACGACCTTGACGCGGGTCTGGTTGCCGACGACTTCCTCGCGATCCTTGATGGCCCCGATGCGGCGGATGTCGAGACGGACGGAGGCATAGAATTTCAGCGCGTTGCCACCCGTCGTCGTCTCTGGTGAACCATACATGACGCCGATTTTCATGCGGATCTGGTTGATGAAGATGACCATGCAATTGGAACGCGAAATGGACGCCGTCAGTTTGCGCAGCGCCTGGCTCATCAGTCGCGCCTGCAGGCCGGGCTGCACATCGCCCATTTCCCCCTCAATTTCGGCGCGTGGGGTCAGCGCTGCAACGGAATCAACAACCAGCACGTCAATGGCGCCGGAGCGCACCAGGGTATCGGTGATCTCCAAAGCCTGTTCACCGGTGTCGGGCTGCGAAATCAGCAAATCGTCGAGGGCGACGCCAAGTTTACGCGCGTAAATCGGGTCGAGCGCATGTTCCGCGTCGACGAAAGCGCAAACGCCGCCGTTCTTCTGGGCCTCCGCAATAACGTGCAGGGCAAGCGTCGTTTTGCCGGAGGATTCAGGGCCGTAAATTTCGATGACGCGACCGCGCGGCAGGCCGCCGACGCCAAGCGCGATGTCGAGGCCCAGCGAACCGGTCGGCACCGTCTCGATCTCAACGGCTTGCTGGTTCTTGCCGAGGCGCATGATTGAGCCCTTGCCGAAGGCGCGCTCAATTTGCGCCAGGGCGGCGTCGAGCGCCTTGGTCTTGTCCACGGCAGTCCCTTCAACGATACGAAGATTCGCTTGGCTCACGGTCTGGCTCCTTCTGGCAGGCGCACCCCCGATGCGCAATGGCGGGGTCGGTCGCTGATGCGGCGATGAACCGAATGTACATGATTTGTTCTTTCCCACAAGTTCTATTTTTGTTCTGCGCGCGAAACCCGGATTTTTCCCCCGGAAAGGGTTAACCGGCTGGCATGCAGGGGTCGCTCCAGCAAAGCCAGATTGGCTCGTGGGGGTTAGCCGACGTGGGTTTTGACCGTCTCGATGAGTTGCTTCAGCGTGAAGGGTTTTGGCAGGAAGCCAAAGTCTCCGGCGGGCAGGTTTTTTGCAAACGCGTCCTCCGCGTAGCCGGAAACGAAAATCACTTTGCATTCGATGCCGCGCTTGCGCAGTTCGCTGAACATCGTGGGGCCGTCCATTTCCGGCATGACGACATCGGATACGATGAGATCGATGTTACCTTTTTCCGCTTCGACGATCTCAAGGGCTTCCATTCCGTTGCAGGCCTGCAACACCGTGTAGCCGCGCGAGGCGAGCGCGCGCGCGCCGAACGCCCGCACGGCCTCTTCGTCCTCGACGATGAGGATGGTGCCGTGGCCGGTGAGATCGGCGGCGGGGGCGCGCACTTCTTCCTTGGGCGCCTCGATTTCATCGGCAGTTGGGATATGGCGTGGCAGAAAAATGCGAAACGTTGTGCCTTTGTCGACAACGCTGTCGCAAAAAATCCAGCCGCCTGTCTGCTTGACGATGCCATACACCATCGACAATCCCAAGCCGGTTCCCTTGCCGACTTCCTTGGTGGTGAAAAACGGCTCGAAGATTTTTTCTTTCACTGCGTCAGGAATGCCGTGACCGGAATCCTCAACCTCCACCACCACATAGTCCGCCGCAACGAGCGACGTCTGTTTGTAACGGGCGCATTCGGCTGCCGTGACATTCAGGGTGCGCAACTGAATGCGGCCGCCATCCGACATTGCGTCGCGCGCATTGACGACAAGGTTGATGATGACCTGTTCAAACTGGTTGAGGTCGACTTTGGTGAGCCAGATGTCGCGGCCGTGTTTGAGATCGAGTTCAATCTTCTCGCCGACAAGACGACGCAGCAATATTTGCAATTCGGAGAGCGCGTCGCCCAGTTGCAGCACCTGCGGCCGCAAGGTTTGGCGGCGTGAGAAGGCCAGAAGCTGCCGCACAAGGCCGGCGGCCCGCGTGGCGTTATGCTTGATTTGCATAATGTCCTGGAAGGACGGGTCGGTCGGTCGATGATTGGCGAGCAGCAAATCGGAATAACCGATGATCGCCGTCAGCACATTGTTGAAATCGTGCGCAACGCCGCCGGCGAGCTGGCCGATGGCCTGCATCTTCTGCGATTGCACGAAGCTTTCCTGCAAGGTGCGCTGTTCGGTCGTGTCGAGGGCGAACAGCGTCGCGGCGGCGCCGTCGCCCCCATCGTCGGCGCTGGATACAAAGAAGCGGGCAGATCGCACCGAGGCTTCGCCGGTCAGTTCGGCGTCAACAGGGGCGATGTCGGTTTTGCCGGCCGCCGCAGCATCAAATGCGGCGGCGAGTTGCGGGCGGTCGCGCTCAGTGATGGCGGCGAAGATGGGTTTGTCGGCGCCGCCTTCGTCACCTTTGAGGGCAAGCGGGCACAGCCGCGCGAACGCCGCGTTGGAGCGAAGGATATGGCCACCGCGATCCAGCGCCGCAATGGCGACGGGCGTCTGGTTGAAAAAACGGGCAAAGCGAACCTCGGCAGCGCGAAGGTCTTCGGCCGGCTCTTCGCCAGCCGCGCGGTTGATAACGAGGGTGCGCGAGGGGCCGGCGGCGCCGTCCTGGCCGAAGGCCACCCGATGCAGCAGGCGAACCGGCAGTATTTGGCCGTTGCGGCGCTTCAGGTCAGCATCGACCTGCTCGGTTTTGACCTGCCCCGCAGCGCCAGTGATGGCGGTCAGCAATACCGAGCCGCCGCCGGCCATGATGTTGGGCAGGGAAAGTCCGCCCGAGCCGACCTGCGCCAGGTCATAGTCGAGCCAACCGGCGAGCGTCGCATTGATGTAGGTTATCTCGCCGTCTGCATTGGCGGAGAAAAAACCGGCGGGGGCGTGGTCGAGAAAGTTGATCGCGTGTTGCAGTTCCTGAAAGGCGTTCTCGTGACGCTCGCGCTCATGCGTCACGTCGGAGACGGACCACAGGGTGGCGCGCTTTTGGCCAAAGCGCTCGATGGGTTTGACGCGGACGCGGTACCAGCCGACATCGCCTTCGCCTGACAGCGGCGGCGCCAGGCGCAGCTCCTCCGAGCCCAGCTTGCCCTCGCGCGCCGCCTGGGAGATACGGTAAACGGCCTCGGAAACATCGGGGGTGCCGGAAAACAGGCGGTCGACGGTGCGGATCTCTGCGGGGTCGCGGGCGCCGGACAAGTTGCTGTAGCTCGGATTGGCGTAGATTACCCGGCTGTCGCCCTCGGTCACCAGCATTCCCTCGCGCGCCGTGTCGACGATCAATTTGGTGATATCGTTGCGCGCAGCGCGACCGGAAAACTGAAGGATGCCAATCGTGTACAAGAACAAGCCGACGACCCCGACGATTGCGAGGAAAGCCAGCAGCCCGTAGCTGAGGCGCGCCGCGTGCTCGGCGGGCAGGAAAAACGGCGTCGCGATGGCGGCCGCGACGAGCAGCACGGCGAACAGCAAGACCAGCGCCGGACTGCCGGTGCTTGCGGTATGGTCATAGGCGCCGGAAGGCGGCGTCTGGCTCATGTTCTTTCCTTAGGGCAGCTCCGCCTGAAGCAGGCGATTCGGCAGCAGGGTGAGGGCTGGGGCAAGGTGTTGCAATGTGACGCAGAAAGCAATTAACCATTGATTAACCGGGAACGGTGATTTCGGCGGCGCGGTGTTATAAGCACGGGACCCGGCCGGTAGCGGTGGAAGGCGAGCCAGAATATGCAGGACCTTTTGAACAGGCAATTTTCGCTGTCGACCTTGGTTTGGTCGATCGCTGTCATCGTTTTTTTGGTGATTGCCTACGCGCTGCTGCGGCTGCTTTTCAATGGCAAGGTGCGCTCGACGGACGGCGCTCGCGGTCGCCAACCGCGGCTTGACGTGGTCGTCGCACACGATCTCGACCGGCAACGCCAGCTGGTCCTTGTCCGACGCGACAATGTCGAACACCTCATCATGATCGGCGGGCCAAACGATCTCTTGATCGAATCAACGATTGTGCGGGCCGCGCCCGATGTGCGCCCACGCGTTGCCGGCAGCGAGGATGCGCCATTGGCGCAACCGTCGTCCCGTATTCCGGCGCCGCCACCCGCGCCTGTCGTGGCGCCGCTGGGCGCTGGGCTTCCCGCCGCGCCGCCTTTGCCGCCGGCCATCGCCGAGGCTCCCATGGCTGTCAGCTTCGAGCCGCCACCTGTCGCGTCCGCGCCGACGCCGCCGATGGGGCGGGCGACACGCCCCATGCCGGCAATCGAAGCGGCGATCCCTGCGCCTTTATCGAGGCCCTTGCGGGCGGGTGGCGAACCCGCCGCTGGATGGACCGAACCTGCGGTCGATAGAGCGCCGCCGCCGGATGTTCCGCCGCCGCCTGCCGCTTCAAAACCAGCGTTGCCGCCGCCAAAATTCGAATTCCCGCGATTTCCCGGGCGCTCAACCGCGCCGTTGCCGCCGCCCGTCAACGTGCCCTCGCCTGCAACTCTGGTTCGCCCTGAGCCGGAGCCAACCCTCGCGCCGGTTGTCGCGCCTGTTATTGCGCCCGTGTCGGCGCCGGTGATCACGCCTGAGTTGGCGCCAAAACTGCCAGCCGCGCCGCCATTGCCGCCAAAATTTCAGCCGGGGCTACCGAACTCCATCGCCGATTGGAGCAAGTCAGGGTCCGACACCGCCAATCCTTCGAACACCGGCAAGCTTTCGAACACCACCAAACCTTCGAGCGCTGACGCGATCCCTCCGGTGCAAGCCCCGCGACCTGCGGTTGAGCCGCCGCAGGCTGTTCCGGCTGCCCCGACAATGACCGGAATTCTATCGCAGGCGCCTCCCGAGCCCCCCCGGGCAAGCGTGGATTCAGCCGGTAAATCCCCATCCACGGCTGCGGTGATCGACGATCCGCTGGCTGCGATGGAGGAAGAAATGGCGCGTCTGCTGGGAAGGTCGCTCGATCTGTCGCCACCGAAAGGCTAGCGCCTTGCGGCGACATTCGGCGGGCTGCGTCCGCAAACGCTAACGCTTTTGCAGGCCGAAAAAGTATTCCTCAATCGTCGCGATAGACGCGCTCGCGGCGCTCGTGGCGTTCCTGCGCCTCGACCGATAACGTCGCGATCGGTCGGGCGGCGAGGCGCTTGAGCGAAATAGGCTCTCCAGTTTCCACGCAGTAGCCGTAGGAGCCATCGTCAATGCGGCTGATCGCGGAGTCGATCTTGGCGATCAATTTACGCTGGCGGTCACGGGCGCGCAGTTCAATGGCGCGATCGGTCTCCGAACTGGCGCGATCCGCAATATCCGGGTGATTTTCGTTTTCAGTTTGCAAAGCGGTTAACGTATCGCGGCTCTCGCGCAAGATGTCGTCTTTCCAGTCGACCAATTTGCGGCGGAAAAATTCCTTCTGCCGATCGTTCATGAACGCTTCCTGCTCGGAAGGCGCGTAGCTGGCTTGATCGATCACTCTGGTAATCCCGCTCTTCTTTCTGGACGACAAAGTCGTCGGTGGGTTGGCGAGACGGGCCCCGGTCGACAAGGCGGGCCGGCCGGGTTTGGTCGCCGGATTCGTTGTATTTGTGGACTTGCTTGTCATTGATTTGCGTGCGGTCGACTTGCGTGAGGTTGACTTGCTGGCGGCTGACTTGCGTTTGACCGAATGAACGGCATTCGGCTGGCTTGGGTTGCGCGACGTCGGCGCGGAGGCGATCTTTTCGGCGGGACGGCTTTTGGCTACCACTTTGCGCAGGGTTGTCGCGGCTCCGGTTGCGGCGGGGCGCGCCGCGACGCCCTTGGACATAAGATATTTGGATGACGCTTTTAATTTGCGCCCGGCTACTGCAACGTCCGGGCCGACCTTGCGGACACGGCCGGTTTTCCCTGCCGCGCGCTTAGGGGTGACCGCAGTTTTGCGCGTGACCGCAGTTTTGCGGGTGACCGCAGCTTTGGCTTTACGCGCGACCCGGGTCCTGACTTTCGTCGGGCGACGCGCCGCGCTGCGGGACCGGGCTTTGCGGGTCGCCTTTTTCGCACGATTCGCCATCCGACGAGTACTCCCTACACGCTAGTTTTGCGGCGTTATAGCGAGGCGGCTTGCAAGGGGCAACCGGGAAAAGTCGTTGTCTCGCCCGCCCGCTGGTTGCCGGGCGAAAGCCAAAACCGCGCAGGACAGTTTTCGGGGCCTGTCGCCCTGGATTTCCGGGTTTCAGGCGGTGGCGCGGCCGCCGCGTTGGCTAAACCACAACAGCAAGGGCAGCATCGCCAGCAATACCGCTGTCACCGCCGTCATCGGCAAGCCCGACCACTCGATAATCGGCCCGGTTACAAGCGCCGCAAACACTGACGTGCCGCCGGCGAAGGAATCGCTCATACCGATGGCCCGGCCGCGCTCTTGCGTGCGAACTGTGTCGGCAATCAGCGCAGTGGAGGCGACATTGGCGGCGGCCCAGCCAATGCCAACAAGGAATGTGCCCAGCGTGATCCACGCCCACGTTGAGGTGAAGCCGGTCAGCAGGGCGCCCACCAGCGAGACGGCGACGCCCGGCAACATGACCCGAACCCGGCCGTAGCGATCAGCCAGTTTGCCGAGCGGTACGGTGAAAGCAAACATCCCCGCCGAATGAAACATGTGTGCGATGGCGATCGATACGTAATCATGGCCGTGATGGGCCAGCACCAGGGAGGTCAGCACCATGACGATGGACATGTTGCCATTGGCGGCGCTGTTGGCGACGACCGCCATCAACGTGCGCGGGTTCTTCAACAGAGCCCAGACGCTGAAGTCGGCGTCGGCTGGCGCGGAATGGCGCGGTGGCGCGACATAATCAGGATAATACGCGGCCAGGTTCATGCCGATTTCTTTCGGGTCCGGATGCACGAAGGTGACGATGCCCATGCCGGCGATGATCAGCACTGGCAGGAACAGCCACGGCAGGCCGAGCGGATCGGCGCCGGTGCGCGCCGACAGGATCTCCGCCAGCTTGACGAGCAGCGGACTGAGAACGAGGCCGAACAAAGAGCCGAGCGCCACGTAGCCGAGAGCCTCGGCGCGCATGCGCGGCGGAAACATGTCGGCGGCGCCAACGCGCATCTGCTGCGAGGCGTTCATGCCCATACCGAAAATCAGCAGGGCGAAGGCGAAAACCGTGATGCTGCGCATTGACATGGCGGCCGCCAGCGCCAACGAGCCGACCAGCGCCAGCAACAGACCGAACTGGATGCCAGGCTTGCGCCCATAGGTGTCGGTGATTTTGCCGATGGGGTAGGCGACCAGGAACCGGCTGAGGCCGATCAGCCCGACGGACAACCCGGCCAGCCCCGCCGAGCCCGTCAACGACTGCACCATGAGGGGGCCGAAGCCGTAGGCGAATTGCATGCCGGCGCCAGAAAACGACAGCGACAAGGCGAACAACGCAACGTTGCGCTTGATGATGGCCGGAACGGTGAAATTTGCGACTTGTGACATGCCGCCTCTGTAGCGCGGAACCGGCGTCAAGCAAATCTGGCGGTTGCGTTGCCATGGAGCGCGATGACGCTTCTTCGGATCGTCGTCGCGCTCCAGGTTTTTGATTGAGCATGATCTTTTCCGAAAACCGGCGTCCACTTTTCGGGATCATGCTTCAGAGCTGGGCCAGAAGCCGGCTGCGGCCTGGCATGGGCTGGCGCACGCCCAAAATGTTCTGGATGTCGAACATTTGCGCGGTCTGGTTACAGATGACGAGTTTGCCGGTCTCGCTTTCGAGCGCCCGCGTGATTGGCTCGGAAATCCAGGTGCCGCCGCCAAGATAAATGCCATCGGCTTGCGGGTTGTCGCGCAGCGCTTGCTTGCCGAGTTCGTAGGCCATGCGCATGTGGTCGCCGGCGGGAATTTTGACAAAATCGGCGGGCGCCATCTCGTTTGTTGCAGTGCCGACAGTCTCAACGCCGACGCGGGCGAAGAAATCCGCCAAAACCTTGTTCATCGGCGCCGACCACTTGTTGACGAGGGCGATTTTTTTCATGCCGAGGTGTTTTGCGGCGCGCGTCACCGAGAGCGCCGTCGAGGTCGCGGGCTTGCCGGTGTAGCTTTCCATGTGCGCGATCATGGCGTCATGTTTTTGGATGCCCATCAGCACCGCGAGGGGCGTGCCCGCCTGCAACACCAGATCGACATGGCGCGACATGAGTTGATCGAGAAGCGCGTCGAGCGGCGCGAACACGCGGTCCATCTCGGCCCCGCTAAACTCGGTGACGCCGACACTGATGAAGACGGCGAGCATGTCAGGCGGCGCCAGACGATACCATTCGCAGGCGGCGTTATCGATGACTTGCAAGGGCGAGAGGTAGCCGATGCGGTACTTATGGATGGATGCTTCGAACATCTGGGAAGCCTCTTGTTCGACCCTGCGCCACGCCGCCAAGGTCACAGGTATTTGTGAGGTCACGGGTTCATTATGGCGCGCAGTCGCTCGATGCGATCAGGCGGCGTTGCCTGGATAGCGTGAATCATCTGGCTCATTTGCTCGGCGCCTATCGGCAGGATGTCGATGCCGATGCGATGGGCATCCGCGATGAAGTCGGGATCGCGCAACGTCGCTTCATAGGCTTGGCGAAGGGCTGCGACGCGCTCGGGCGGCGTTCCCGGCGGCAGGGCGAGGGGTCGCGCCAGCGCGAATTTGGCGGCGATGAAGCGCAACATTTCGCGCGCCTCTTCATTCGGCGCCTGCTCGATAGCGGTTGGCGCGTCGGGCAATTGGCGGGCGCGTTCAAAGCCGAACTGCATAAGAATTTTGACAACGCCCTGATCGATCCACGCGCGTCGGTTGACCAGCAAGGTTGAAAGCGCGGCGCTGACGCCTTGCACCTCACCGCGCTCCAACGCGACGAAAATGTCGATTGGAGATTTGTAACCGAGTACGATCTGGTTTTTGGCGCCCCAGATTCGATTGACGACCTGCGGCAACATATAATTGTCAGCGCCGACGCCAGACGAACCGAAAACCAGCGGCGTCGTGCGCATCGCCTCAAGGGTTGTCGCCGGCGCG
>JAYTTW010000300.1:0-3826 GCA_043744855.1 Hyphomicrobiales bacterium | reverse complement strand
ATTTGAACCGCAATAATTCCCCAGTAGTCCTCATCCTGAGGAGCCGCGCAGCGGCGTCTCGAAGGACGAGGGCTGTCCACGCGTTTTTCAGCAGCCTGTTAGGCCAGGCGGGGGCGTGACTGTCATGTGATCATTGCACTGGGTGTGCGTGCGGAGCGCAGAAAGCTTGTCCAGTTGAAGCCTTGTTCAACCGGCGCCCTGGTCAGCTTGTCCGCCAAGCCCCAGGCGCGATAGAATGTGCGCGCGGCCATGAGGTCGAGACGGGGAAACCGGATGTCATCGAGCGACTGGAAGACGCCTGTCGCCTTGCGGCCCAAGCCAGAGGCCTACGACTTCGACATCGAGCGGGCGCTCGCCAGCGTCGTGCAAATCCACTCGATTGTTCCAGAGTCGGCGTTCTCTGCGGCGACGCTTGGCACGGAACGCGCCGGCAGCGCGGTGGTCATTGGCGACGACGGGCTTGTGCTGACCATTGGTTATCTCGTCAACGAGGCCGAATCGATCTGGCTGCGCAGCAATGACGAGCGTGTGGCGCAAGCGCACGTGCTGGGCGTTGACCAGGGCACCGGGTTCGCCTTGTTGCAATCGCTCGGCGATCTGAAGGCGCCGGCGATGGCGATCGGCGATTCCGATCACGCGCAAATCGGCGACGAAGTCATTTTTGGCGGTGGCGGGGGTGTGCGGCGTTCGGTGGCGGCGCATGTGGTCGCCCGCCAGCAGTTCGCCGGCTATTGGGAATATCTTCTGGATGATGCCATCTTCACGGCGCCGTCGCATCCAAATTGGGGTGGTTCGGCGTTGATCGGCGCGAGTGGCGAGTTGCTGGGCATCGGCTCGTTGCAGCTTGAGCAGGCGGGTTCCGGCGGCCGCATGGAAAATATCAACATGAGCGTGCCGGTCAACCTGCTGAAGCCGGTTATCGACGACATCCGGACGCGCGGCAAGCCAGACCAGCCGCCGCGCCCATGGCTCGGCGTTTACGCGACCGAAGTGGAGCGCAAGGTCGTGTTGGTGGGTGTGACGGATCGTGGACCTGCCAAACGTTCGTTGCGCACCGGCGATGTGGTGCTGGCGGTCGCTGGCGCGCCGGTGGTTGATCTCGCGTCCTTCTATAAAAGTCTGTGGGCGTTGGGGGAGGCCGGCGTGGAGGCGCCGCTAAGCGTGCAGCGCGACGGGCGGCGTCTCGAAATAGTCGTGACGACCGGCGACCGTAGCGCCATGGCCAACGCGCCGCGCCTCCACTGAAACTTGCCCGCGTGGAACGCCGCCATCTACGTGGCGCAAATCGAGGACCAGCGTCTGTCGGAGGTCGTCAAGAACGATCGCTACCTTGAGATGACGCAAGAGGCTTTGCAGCAGAGGGGCGGCTTGTGGTTCAATGACGAGTCCTTCGTGATTTCGCGGCGCGCGCTGTGAGCGGCGGGCGATGCGCGGTCACCTGCGCGATCCACTGCAAGGCCAGTTATCGCCAACGCCGGGGGCCCCACACGCAAGGAGCGCTCGCTTGACGCAGCCTTCCCACCACACACGCATCGCGGCGCTGTTGCAAAACGCCACCCTCGAGGTTTATTCCAGAACCTCACACAAGACGCTTGCGGGGTTTCTGCCGCGCGGGCGCGACGTGTATGTGAGCTATCTCCCCGGCGACGAATTTCACAAGCGCATCGAGATCGCCGCCTCGCTGCGGCAGGCCGGTTATAACCCGGTGCTGCATGCGCCGGCGCGACAGATGCTGGGCGCCGCCATGCTGGAGGACTACATCGGTGGGGCGGCGAAGGCGGCGCAAGTGACGCGCGTGCTGGCTATCTCCGGCGATTCCAGCCTGCCGCGCGGGCCGTTTTCCAACTCGCTTGAACTCATCGAAAGCGGCGTTTTCGAACGTCACGGCGTTCATCAAATCGACGTTGCCGCGCATCCCGAGGGAAACGTCGGACGATCCGCAGCGCAATTGATGAAAATCTTGTTCGACAAGCAGGCCGCCGCCACGCGCCACGGACTTTCGCTCGGCGTGATCACGCAATTCGCTTTCGATCCGCGTCCCGTCGAACAGTGGTTGCAGGCGTCGTTCGCGGCGGGGCTGACCGCGCCGGTGCGCGTTGGCCTCGCGGGGCCGGCCAACCCGGCGACGTTGCTGAGATTCGCCCTGCGTTGCGGCATCGGCAATTCCGTCGCCGCTGTGCAGAAGCATGTGGGAACCATTGGCCGCCTGTTGCGCGACACGGGGCCGGATGGAGTGGTGCGCGGTCTCGGCGCTGTGCTCGATGGCGAGGCCGGCGCACGGGTGGAGAATTTTCACTTCTTTCCGTTCGGCGGCCTCGCCAAGACGAGCGCCTGGATCGAGGCGACGATGAAAGGCTTGTAGGCGCGTGACTATTTGTAATTGAAGGCCGGCGCCGCCTCAGTCACTTCGCCACGGCGCTTTTGCCTGGAGGAGACGCTGCATGCCTTTCGCCTCCGCAGGCGTGGCGGCGGCCTCCATCCAGTCCATGACCGCCTCAAAGTTTTTGGCGTTGGCGTCGATGCTGGATTGGTCGAGCAGGATGTTTTTCGCTTCCTTGATCGCCGAGGCCAATATGAACTGCGAACGGTTTGCCCCAACCAGTTCCGCCGCGCGGTCAATGACATTGAGATCCTGCGGGCGCGCCCGCAGGTGAATGTTGACTTCCGCAGTGGTTGCTGGTTCCGGCATAAGAAAGCATTATGGCAGGGTGTTGGAATTGTCGACAAATACCCTACACCCCGCCCCAAACTTGCGTCGCGACGGTCACCAGCAACTCCAGCTTCCGCTTCTCAATATCCTCGGTGATCTTGTTGCCGCCTTCGGTCGAGGCGAAGCCGCATTGCGGGCTGATGCAGAGTTGATCGAGGGAAATGTGTTTTGCGGCTTCGTCGATGCGACGGCGCAGCTGGTCCGGCGTTTCCAGCGCCGCGAATTTGGATGACACCAGCCCCAGCACCACGCGCTTGCCTTTCGGCACGAAGCGCAGCGGCGCAAAACCGCCCGCGCGATCAGTGTCGTATTCGAGGAAGAATCCGTTGACGTTGGCGTCGTTGAAAAAGGCCTCGGCGACCGTGTCGTAGCCGCCTGACGCCATCCACATGCTCTCATGATTGCCGCGACAGGTGTGGATCGTCACCGCCATGTCGTGGGGAATTTTGGCGATAAGCGTGTTGATGATTTTTGTGTAGAGCTGCGGCAGACGCGCCGGGTCTTCGCCGTCGTTGGCGATTTGCTGGCAAATCTTGGGGTCGCAGAGATAGGCAAAGGAGACATCGTCGATCTGGATGTAACGGCAGCCGGCGGCGTAGAGATCGGCGATTTCCTGCTGATAGGCGGTAGCGATATCCGACCAGAATTCTTCGATGTCGGGATAGACTTGGGGGTCGACGAGTTTGCGGCCGCCGCGCAGATGCAGATAGGTGGCCGACGGCATACAGAATTTCGCCGTGCGCTTCGTGACGGATTGCAAAAAGCGGAAATGCTCAAGCATGACAGGTTTCGTGCGGCGCACCTTGGCGTTGACCACGAGCATCGACGAGGTTTGCGCGGTCGCGCCATCTTCGCCCTTGAAGGTGACGGCGTAGTTCGACTGCGTCGCGACGATACCCGCAAAACCGGTCAAAAAATCCGTGTGCCACATGGCGCGGCGAAACTCGCCGTCGGTGATGGATTGCAGGCCTGTCGATTCTTGCAACGCGACGACATCGCGGATGGCGGCGTCCTCAATGGCGCGTAGCCCGGCTTCATCGAGGCCGCCACCCCGGCACCGGGCGCGCGCGTCCTTCAGGGTTTGCGGGCGCAACAGGGAGCCGACGTGATCGGCGC
>JAYTTW010000299.1:0-3835 GCA_043744855.1 Hyphomicrobiales bacterium | reverse complement strand
GAGGGCGCCACGACGTAGTCGCAACTGGCGAAGGCGTCGATATTTTGCAGGGCAATCTCGCGCGCGGTCTTGCGATCGCCGCAATTATAGGCGGGTTGTCCGCAACAGGTTTGCGCGGGAACAATGATTTCGCAACCCGCATTCTCAAGCAAATGCACGGCGGCGAAGCCGATGCTGGGGCGAAACATATCCACGAGGCAAGTCACCAACAGGCCGACGCGGGGTTTGGGGGCAGGTTCAGGCAAGCGAAAATCCATTTATGCGCAAAAGCAATGCTGCTCGGACACTGGACCATTGAGACGCGCGGTTCAAGGACGCACCTGGCCGGCCCGTTGGATCGCCAGGACGACGCCAGACAGGCCGCACCTGCTAGTCCATCAATTTTGCGAAAGCCTCGTCGAGTTTCCTCGCCGAAGCCTCCAGTTTGCCGCGCGCGCTACCCAGCCAGTCGCGGTCGGATTTTCTGCGTCGCGAGGCTTCAGGCCCGCTTGCGGCCATCAGTAATTGCTTGATTTTCAGATAATCGCCCGAGCACGCGCCGCCGGGCCTGGCTCCATCGGCGATCACCTGGTTGACCGATAGAGCGCGGCGTGAGCGGCGTCAAAAGCCAAATCGCCCAGCCGCGAGCGTGTGGAAATAGCGTTGCCTTTTTTGGAATTGGGCTCGCCACACCAGTCGGGAATGTGACTGCCTTGCGAAGCAAAGTGTTCAACGTGGACAAAAGTCACCAGTCCATCCGTGTACGCGACTTCGTTGATCGGGCACAAGTTTGCGCCACCCCGTGCCATCTCGATGACTTTGCGAGCTTCACGCACGTAGTTAAGTTTTTCTCCGAGACCAAAGAGGACCACCAGCTTCGTTTCATCGGGAAAATTTTTGAGAAACTTTTTGGCGCAGTTGCTCGCGACCTGATGGCCGAAGGGCGTCGCCACAAATTTGTCGAGCATACCCCCGCCACTGCTTTTCCAGTTCCCGGCTTTTTGTCGTTCTACCGTGCAGCGGATCAACGATCCCCACGCAAACTGGCCGGCTTGGCTGGCTATCAGGCTGCCGATATCGGCCTCCATGTCCATGACGCCGATTCGGGCCAGTATCTTTCTGACCTGACGCCGCTTGCCGGCAAAAGGAATGTCGTCATGCGGTTTGGTGGCGAGCGCGCCCAGCGCGTTGGGTCCCTTGGAGAACCCGAGAACGAGAATTTCCGCGTGGGGGTTTCCCCAAGCAAGCGGATTCGCGGTGACGCGCCAATCCTGTTTCTCCGACACGGTGCGCGTCTGGTTGAAGACGACGGGGCTGTTGCGGTGACATAGCGCGCAATCGACGCGATCATGAGCGGGAAGGCAGGCGAGCGGGAATTGAACTGCGTCCATGGTAATCCTTTCTGATCAAGATTGGGGAAGAGAAACTTCGCGGTCAGTGCCGGCGGCGATGCGCGACGGTGATAACCTGGCCATTATCCGCGATGACCGCGTAAACACCCAGCCATCGCTCGACGAGTTGCAGACCGCGCCCGCCGCCCAGATAACGCTTGAGGCGCTTTTTTGCAGCCTTGTCGAAGAAGAGCCGTTCGGCTTGGCGACAGCGCGATTCCGTTCCGCACAGTTCGAGCAATTCCACGACGAAGGGAGGAGTGGCGCGTTGCTGGAGTCGCCGCGCGGCATGGGCGGTGAAGCGGGCGTCGGTCATGATCGGTCTCCGTTCGCAGCGGAGAGGTCGCGACGGAGCGTGACTTCAAGGACCTTTCCAAGAAATACGGGCAAGTCCAGATCGAGCGCTTTCCCTAGCTGGCGGGCATGGTTTTCGTTGAAAGCCTGGGTTCCCTTCCGCCAGCGTTCGACTTCCTCCACATCCCAGCCCAATGCCTTCGCCACTTCGTCCGATCCACCGAATACTTTCGACAGACGAAAACCGAGCAGGTGACCGAGTTTTTCCGTGGACTGGAGGTTCTGGATATCCTCCGTCAGAAAGCGGTCATCGCTGGCGCGAACCGGCGAGGCGATAAACCCGCGTCGGCCCTGTAACCAGCGCAAAGCCTCAGCGTGCTCGACTTCAACAGGATTCTTCGTCCCGGGAATCGGTCGCAGTCCGTTCTCGCTTTTGTCGGCGAGCGCATTGCGAACCGCGCCTTCGGTCATGTCGGCGAGCAGCGCCAGCTCGCGCGTCGTGAGGCTGTGGTCCCCGATAGACCATTCGAGCTTCCAGCGCGCGAGGACGGTGTCGCTGACCGTCTGGCAGCATCCGTTCGAACTCATGAAATCATGCGTCTCTCCACCCGAGCTGATTCCGCCGGCCTTCGGTGTTCCAAGCATGAATGTGATCAGGTCCTGTACCTCGTGTTCGTCGAGCATGTTCATGACGCTTGGCCGGAAGGCATAGTCGTATCCAGCGGTGAAGGAGCTGGCGATGCAGAACCGGCCCAGATCAACGTCCGCCGGGGCGTGATGGCAATATTCTCCTTCGTCCCCCGGAGCGAAGCCAATAAAGCGCTCGGCCATTTCTAGACCGCCCCCCAGAAAAATGTGGTCGGCTTCGAACAGAAAGATCGTCCGGAGTTCGTCAAGCAATTGTTCTTTGGTGAAGCGTACCATTGTATGCCTCCATGCTGCGTGTTTGCATGGTATGTATACGAAGGAACTCATGCGGCGTCAACAAGTGAAATGCAAAAACGCAAAATATTTTCATATCTGAAAAATATGAGGTTGATTTCGGTCAGATTGTGCCAGCGTGGTTCCCCCGAGACAGGGCCTCTGTAAACAAAGCTGCGGTCTCCGCCTGCGATTTCAATCGCTGACGCAAATATGCACCCAGCGCCGGAGGCGGTCGATTCCTCCTCCTGTCCGGCCCCTCGGCGCTGCCGGTGCCAGGTTGACGCTCTTGCGGCTGCCTGCCAGGTTCAGCCCCCCAACAACTCCCGCGCCTTCGCTTTGTCCTCGTTCATCGCGACGACCAGAGCGTCGAGCGAAGCAAACTTTGCTTCGCCGCGAATCCAGCCGATGAAAGCCACCTCCGCAACCCGCCCGTAGAGGTCGCCGGAGAAATCAAAAACGAAAACCTCCAGCAGCGGCGCGCCGTTTTCCGCCACCGTCGGCCGGCTGCCGAAGCTGGCGACGCCATCATAGGCCACGCCATCGACGCCGAAGCGCACCGCATAAATGCCGCGGCGCAGGCGGCACGAAGGATCGAGCGAGATGTTGGCGGTGGGAAAGCCCAGCGTGCGTCCCAGCTTCTGCCCGTGAATGACTTCCCCCACCACAATCCACGGATGCCCGAGCAGGCGGGCGGCCTCCGCCACATCGCCCTGTTCGAGCGCCGCGCGAGCCTTGTTGGAATGCACGGCCTCTGGCGTTCCGTGCACATCCGCAAGCACTTTGTCGACGATTTCAACGGCAAATCCGTAGCGCTTGCCGGCGTCCAGCAGAAACGCCGGCGAGCCGCACGCGCCTTGCCGAAATGAAAGTCGTAGCCCACGACCGCGCCGGATATGTCAAGCCGCCCGACCAGAATCTCGCGCACGAAATCCTCGGCGCTCTGGTTGGCGATTTTTGCGTCAAACGGCAGCACCATCATGCCGTCGAGACCAAAGCGTTGCAGAGCCCGGGCCCGGGCCAGCTCCGGCGTCAGCCGAAACACTGTGCCGGGCCTCGAAAAATAATCCACGGGATGCGGCTCGAAAGTCAGCGCCGCCGCAGGTCGTCCCAGCTTCTTGCCAAGCGCGACAGCGTGCGCCGCTACCACGGCATGGCCCTGATGCGCGCCATCGAAATTGCCAATCGCCACAACAGCCCTTTCGAGCCCCGGCGGCGACGTGGGGGGATCGCGGAACACGAAAGGCTTT
>JAYTTW010000298.1:0-3841 GCA_043744855.1 Hyphomicrobiales bacterium | reverse complement strand
AAAACATCCAGACAATTTCGCTGGATTTTTTGGGACTGACGCGTTTGGCGTTGGGATCGTCGTGTTGCATGTCGGGATTTTTCTCCATTTCCTTGGCGTGGGCGAGATTCATTTCCAGCGTTGCAAGCACGAGCTCGTGGTCCAGCTCGCCGTGGTTTTCCAGAAGGAACCGCACCCGTTCGCCCTTCTTCACCTCCACGACCGACGGCGTGAACTGCATCGTTCCGTCGCCTTCGGTCATCGTGATCTTGATGACGCGGGCGGGCAGTTTCGGATTGCCGGGCTTGCCAAAAGCCGTCTCGCCGCCAGGGCCGCCGTGGCTATGGCCGGGCGCGCCAGCGCCGGCAAGTGCGAGGCCGGAAAAACAGAGTGTTGCCGTGATTACTATTGCTCGTATCATAGTTGCTTTCTCCAATATTGCTGTTTTGCCCGATTGCAGGTGAATGCGCGCTGAACGGGCAAGTTCAATGCGCATCATGTCCGTTTGATTTGCCAGATTTCACGCCTGGCTTGACCACACGCACGTCGACTTTGGCCGTGGCGGCATCGACTGCGCCCTCCGCCCTTGGCGCCTCGGACGCGAATGCGCCCTTGTATTCATAGGCAACAGTGCCTTCGGGATGTTTGAACCAGCCCGGATCCTTGTAGTCGCCAGCCGATAACCCCTCGCGCACCTTCATGACCGAGAACATGCCTCCCATTTCAATCGGGCCGAATTGCGCAAATCCCGTCATCATCGGCAGCGTATTGTCGGGCAGCGGCATTTCCATCTCACCCATGTCGGCCATGCCCTTGTCGCCCATCGGCATGAAACCCGGCGCGGCTTTGGCGATTTTCTTCTGCATGCCGCGAAGGTTCGCGCCAATGTAGGTTTTCACCGTATGGCCCATCGCATTCATCGTGTGATGCGCTTTGTGGCAGTGCACCGCCCAGTCGCCCGGCTCATCGGCGACAAACTCGATAGCGCGCATCTGGCCAACCGCAATATCCACCGTCACCTCGGGCCAGGCCGCGCCCTCCGGCACATAGCCGCCATCCGTGCCCGTGACCTTGAACTCGTGCCCATGCACATGGATCGGGTGATTGGTCATGGTGAGATTGCCGATGCGCATGCGCACCTTGTCGCCTTTGCCCACGATGAAATGATCGATGCCCGGAAAGGCGCGGCTGTTCCATGTCCACAGGTTGAAGTCGAGCATGGTCATGATTTTGGGCATGTAGGTGCCCGCGTCGATGTCATAGGCGTTGAGCATGAACAGAAAGTCGCGGTCGGCGCGGCGTTCCTTCGGGTCTTTGGGATGCACGACAAACATGCCCATCATGCCCATCGCCATCTGCGTCATTTCGTCAGCGTGCGGGTGATACATGTAGGTGCCGGCGCGGCGCAGCTGGAACTCGTAGACAAAGGTCTGCCCCGGCTTGATCTGCGGCTGCGTCAGGCCGCCGACGCCATCCATGCCATTGGGCAGACGCTGTCCGTGCCAATGGACGGTGGTATGTTCCGGCAGCTTGTTGGTGACGAAAATGCGCACCTAGTCGCCTTCGACCGCCTCGATAGTCGGGCCGGGCGATTGGCCATTATAGCCCCAAAGATAGGCCTTCATGCCGGGCGCGATCTCGCGCACCACCGGCTCGGCGACGAGGTGGAATTCCTTCCAGTCGCCGGTCATCCGCCATGGCGCGGTCCAGCCGTTGAGCGTGACAACCGGGTTGTAGTCCGGGCCGGTATGCGGCACGAGCGGCGGCTGCATCGTCGCTTCCTTCATCGTCGCCGCCTCGGGAATGGCGGCGGCCTGCGCGCGCGTGCTGACGGCGGCGGCAGTGACGGCGGACATGGCTGCGGCGTTGACGAAGCTGCGTCTCGATAGCATGACATCACTCCTTGATTTGGTCTTAAACGGATCGGTCATTTCATTCGCCTCCCGCCGCACTGGATGCCGTCTTGGCGTCGCCGCCGGATATGCCGCCGCCAACGATGGCCGCTTTGAGATCGGCGTCAGCGATCCAGAAGTCGCGCCGCGCGTCGATTGCCGCCAGATTGCTGAGCGTGCGGGCGCGCGCGTCTTGGATCAGCACAAAAAGATCGGCGAGCATGCCGTTATATTGCAGCAGTTGTTCGTCCTGAATCTGTTTGCGCAAAGGCAAAACCTGGTTCTGGTAGACATGCGCCACATCCCATGCGCCCTTGTAGGCGACATAGGCCTCGCGCGCCTCGGAGCGTACATTGACCGCCTTCTCCGCCAGCAGATTTGCGGCGCGCATATAGGTTTCTTCGGCCTCACGCGTGCGCGCTTCACCCCAGTCGAAAATCGGAATCTCGAAGGCGAGTTCCGCGCCGAACTGATTGGTTTTTTCAACCGCCGACGCTCCGGTCACAGGATCGACAGTCGTTTTGCGCGAAGAATTGTTGGCGCCGGTCAGCTCCAATGCGTTGATGTAGCGTGTTGCTTTGTTGAGGCCGAGCTCCTTGGCGACAAGCTCGAGTTCGCCACGCGCCATCATGAGACTTGTGTTGCGCGCCACCGCGTCGGCCTCAATGCGCGCCGCAGGTTTCAACTTGCCTGGCAAGCTGGGCAGGCGGGCTGGCAGCGCATAAGCCACATCCCGCCCCCACAGGCCCATCAGCCTGGTCAGGCGTTCGCGCTCGAGGCCCTGCTGCACGCGCGCCTTGGCGGTCTGCGCCGCGAGCTCCGCGTAAAACGCGTGTTCGCGCCCCTGCTCCAGTTTGTTCAACGCGCCGGTTTCGCCGAGCCGCCTGGCGAGTTCCGACGTTGTTTGGGCGGAGGCGCGTGCCTCAACCAGATAACTGACCTGTTCGCCCGTCGCGACGCCGCGCCAATATTGGCGGCGCGTGTCGGCGGCGAGTTTCAGCGTCGCGGCGACCGCTTTCAGCTGCGCGCCCCTGAAATGTTTTTCGGCAATCTCGGTTCGTGCTTTCAGCGTCAGAAGTGAGAGAAGGCCGGCAATGATCCGCCGCTCAATATCCAATGTGGCCGAGCCGTTGACGGCGAGGATCGAGAAAGACAGGTTGGGCGGTAGCGTCGCCTCGACAAACTGCGCTTCCGAAATGCCAAGCTCATTAAAAGCCGCCTGCAAACCCTTATTGTTAAGCAGCGCGATCTGCACCGCACGGTCGGCGGTCAGGCCCTTTTTCATCAAGCCGCGATACCGCGCCTCGACGCTCGCCGCCTTCGGGTCGCTGGTGATTTTTACGACGTCCGCGCCAATGTCTTGTTTGACGGTGCCTTGCACGACGCTCATGCCGCCATCTGGCGAAAACGTCGCGCAGCCGGACAGGGTGAGGGCGGCGGCAAGGGCGGCGAAAGCAGGCCGCAAGCGCATGGCTACTTTGGTCATGGCTTGGCCTTTCTGGACTTTAGAATTTTGTCCGCGGATTCGGGTGTTGCGTCCACCGGCGCGGCTGCCGGGGCAGACTGTGCTTCGCCCCAACCGCTCGGGCCGACAGGACGGAAGGTTAGTGTTCCGGCGCTTGCATTCGCGTGCCGCAGCGCTGGGACACGCATGTGCGGATTGGCAACGGCGGTTAGGCGGGCGGGCGGCGGCGCAACGGCGCAGCCTGAGACAGCCGCGCTCGCGGCAAGAAGCAGACAGAATTTTCGCATAAAAATGAGCCGTGTTTGACTGCGCACGCGTGCGTGCAGATCACCGGCATCCGAACTCACATGGTCAACTGGGGTGACCGGGAGGCGAGATGCCGACTATGGTGACCGCCTTGGGGCAAGGCCGTCCAGACGCATTTCGGGCGTCAGCTCAAATAATCTGGTGGCCGGTCAAGGCCAAAATCCGCAGCGCTGAATATGAATTGCTGAATAAACAGCCA
>JAYTTW010000297.1:0-15289 GCA_043744855.1 Hyphomicrobiales bacterium | reverse complement strand
GTTCCCAACCACGAAAACTTCTCGATATCAAACTGGATTGCGCCGCCTTCGCGCGACAAGATTTTCAATGTCGGCTCGAAGATGACGTTGGTGTTGGGCATGCCGATCACTGTCCCGTCACGCTTCGCCCGGTTGTACAGCGTGTTGGTCATGATGAGACCCGTCGCGCCTGGCATGTTCTCGACGAGAAATCCGGGATTGCCGGGAATGTGTTTGCCCATGTGCGCGGCCAGCGCGCGACCAACGAAATCGTAGCTGACGCCGACCGAGCCGCCGATCAGCATGGTCAGCGTTTTGCCGCGATAAAAATCCGCAACGGCGTCGGCGCGCGCCGGCGCGGAAAGCGCCAGTCCGACGCAGCAAGACAGCACCAGCCTTGCCATCAACCTCGACACGCGCGCCCTTCCCATCTTGCTTCGTCGCAACATTAATGGCCTGCACGGCGGGCGCAATGGAAAAAACGCGTCCACAGAAACGCGCCTCCGGGCCTCCATGATGTAGACGCGCCGTATCTGGCTGCACAAAATTGGCGTCCGGCAGGTCGCCAATCTGACCTCTGAAGTTTGCGGTGGGCGGCGAAAGCGGTACCATCGCATCAACGATCGGGCTGCGGGAATGCGCATGGACCGAATCCTGAAACGCGGCGGGGAACTTGTTGGCGTGGATTGGCGCAAGCTTAATGCCGACGCGAGCGGCGTCAGCGTTTCGCGCTGAGCGGGGGGAACGCATATGCGAGTGAGCGGTCTGATGGTTGGGGTGGCCCTGTCAGCGCCGCTTTTCCCATTGCCCGCGAGCGCCCAAACAACCGACGGCTATTTCAAAGGCAAGACCGTGCAAATCAACATCGCGGGAACGCCGGGCGGGGGTATCGATGTCGGCGCGCGAATTCTGGCGCGCTATCTTGGCAAATATCTGCCTGGCCAGCCGCAGGTGATTGCGCAGAACATGCCGGGCGCCGGCGGCGTCCGCGTGCTCGAATACCTCCACGCACAGGCGCCCAAAGACGGCACCTGGCTTGGCGCCTTCGCGTCGGGTCCGTTGCTTGACCCGCTGATCGGTCCACGCAAGCCCAACTATGGCATCAGCGATTTTGTCGCCATCGGCGCCATCGACAAAGACAACGGCTTGTGTACGACGTGGCACACCAGCGCGGTCAAAACCATCGACGACGCGAAGCGGCGGGAAGTCACGGTTGCAGGCACTGGCGCCGGTTCCTCGACCGATACGGAACCGCTGGTCCTGAATGACGTGCTGGGAACAAAATTTCGCGTCATCACCGGCTATCTCGGAACGCAGGAGACAGCGCTGGCGCTGGAGCGTGGCGAAGTCGAGGGGCGTTGCAGCTTCGGCCTGGCTTCGATCAAGCCGTCGAAACCGCAATGGTTGAAAGAAAATCGCTTGAATTTCCTTGTGCAGGTTGGGCTGCGGCCGGAGCCCGAAGCCAACGGCGCGCCGCTGGCGATGGATCTTGCCGACACTCCCGACAAGAAAGCCATGATTCGCGTCATGGCGACGCCGCGCGATCTCGGGCGGCCTTATCTCGGACCGCCTGGTATGGCGGCCAATCGCGTCGCGGAATTGCGTCAGGCATTTTCAGCGGCGTTCGCCGACAAGGAAATGCGCGCCGAGTTCGCCAAATCCTCCGGCGGTGAGGAACCGAAGGAGACGGGCGGCGAGGCGATGCAGAAAATGCTGGAGTCGATCGAGGCGACGCCGGTCAACGTGCGTGACCGGTTGCGCGCGCTGTTGAACCCTTGAAGGGTCGGTCGCCTTCAAGGGTCGATCTTGCGAAGCTCCGCCGTCGCCCGCGCTATGACATCGGGCGGGCTCGACAGCAGGCGACGCATGGTAGCGTCGACTTCATCTGCACTGGACGGCTCAAGAACAATTCGTGATTTTTCAGCGTCGTTGCGAAATTCTGCGCTGACGAGCATCGCCGCGAAGGCGCGACGCAGTGTCGTCACCGCCGCCTCGGGGGCGCCCGGCGTCGCCATGAAGAGGCCGCCGTAGGTTTGTCTGCCGATGAGCAAGGCGAGCACATCGCGGTTTTGCGCCGGCGCAATTTCGAGGATGCCCGGCACATCGCGCAAATCATCGGCGCGTTGCAACGTCGCCTGCAGCAACACGCGCAGTTTGTTGTCACGCAACCAGGCGGATCGCGTGACTTTCATGAAACTCCAGTCGGAGCCGACGAGACCCTGGACTTCGCCGCGCTCCAGCGCCAGATCGACACCGGTCGAACCGGGATAACCGTTGATGATCGTGAAGTTTGAACCGGCCAGCGAATTGAGCAAATTGGGCACGATGGAGTTGTTGGAGTTCGCGGCGCTGGCGCCGATCAGCGCGCCGCCGTGCAGAAAGTCCTGTGCGGATACGAAGGGCGCGGTATGCCACACGGCGCCTACGGAAGTGAATTTGTTGAGGCTGCCGAGCAGCGGGATTTTGCGCGCATCGAAATGCGCGTTGCGGTTACCAAGTATGGCCTCAAACAGCGCGCCGTTGGGCAAAACGGCGATGACGCTGCCGTCTTTCGCAGCAATGTTGGTGAGATAGTTGGCGGCGATCAGCGAGCCGCCGCCTGGCATATTCTGGACGACAACGGTCGGAGACCCGGCAATTTGCGCAGGAAGATGCCGGCTGACGAGGCGACCCAAGGCGTCGTAGCCGCCGCCTGAGGGCGTGCCCACCAGAATGGTGAGGCGGGCAAACCCCGCTGGCGTTTGCGCGACACAGTCGGCCGCAAAAGGCCCAAGGCCGGCGACGACAATCATCGCGACAAGCGCACGAAGGGAGGCGCAGGCTGGCTTCAAGCGAATTTTCCGCGGTCAGTTCCGGGTTGCGCGACGCTCAATTCCGGGTTGCGCGACGCGTGCCGACAACCTAGAAATTCGATCGACGCTTGTCCATCGACGCTGATGGTGACCGCCGGGGCAACTTTCATGTCGTATCCGCCCATGCCTGCGTTCCCGCGCGTAAACTTTCCGCCCGATCCCAATCCAAAGACCCCTAGACTGAAAGTTCCACCGGGTTCATGGGACACGCATTTTCATGTGTGGGGACCGCCGCAGATTTTTCCTTACGCGGAGACACGCAATCACACGCCGCCAGCGGCGCCGATCGAGCATTACCTGGCGGTGGCGCAGGTGCTTGGCCTGCAGCGCGGCGTCATGGTGCAGCCCAACGCACACGGTGTCGATACACGCGTGACCCTCGACGCAATCAAGAAATCCGGCGGACGGATTCGCGGCATGATCCGCGCCGACGCGACGTTGACGCCGGAGCGGACGCGAATTTTGCACGCGGGCGGAGTGCGCGGCCTGCGCATGGCGTTGCGCAAGCGTGACGGGCATGTTTTCAAGCCGGATCTGTTTCACGCAATGTCCGACCTCATTGCGCCCTTTGGGTGGGCGCTGGATTTGCAGTTGGATGCCGAGGCTGTCGTGCCGCTGTCTGCGCTGATACGCGCCGCGCCGGTCCCGGTGATTATCGACACGTTCGGTCATGTCGATATTCGCAATGGCGGGCTGGAACAGCCGTCGTTCCGCGAGATGGTGCGACTGCTGGAGACCGGAAAGGTATTTGTGAAACTGCACGGAGCCAACCGTTTCATGGCGCTGGGCGTCGCCTACGAGGATGTCGTGCGATTGGCGCGAGCCTACATAGCGGCGGCTCCGGATCAAATCATCTGGGGCACCGATTGGCCGCATTCCTCGGTCTATGAGCCCGGAAAAATGCCGAACGACGGCGATTTGCTCGACATGTTGCTTGATTATGCGCCGGATGAAACGGTTCGGGCGAAAATTTTAGTCACAACGCCGCAAAAACTTTTCGATTTCGATTGAGCCGCACTGTTGGGATCCCGATTTCCTGACTGCGGAGATGCGGATTTCCGTCTGTCGCGTTGGGTCGAGACTGCCTGTTTTCCAAGCCCCTTCCGTCAGTTGGGACGGCTGCCTTTGACCGGCGTGTACCCGGTGATATAGGGGTCGCCAACTGGTTTGGGCGCCCGCGCTCCGATCCCATGGGATGCAGCCCAATACTCCGAGAGGTCGAACGCACATGGCGAAAATCAAGGTGGCCAATCCCGTCGTTGAAATGGACGGCGACGAGATGACGCGTATCATCTGGCAGCTCATCAAGGACAAGTTGATCCATCCCTACCTTGATATTGACCTCAAATATTACGACCTCTCGGTGCAGAAGCGCGACGAGACCAACGACCAGATCACCATCGACAGTGCGGAAGCGACGAAGAAATATGGCGTCGCCGTGAAGTGCGCGACGATCACCCCGGACGAAGGTCGCGTCAAGGAATTCAATCTCAAGGACATGTGGAAGTCGCCGAATGGCACCATCCGCAACATCCTCGGCGGCACCATTTTTCGCGAGCCGATCATCTGCAAAAACATTCCGCGCCTGGTGCCGGGATGGACGCAGCCGATCATCGTCGGCCGTCACGCCTACGGCGACCAGTATCGCGCCACGGACATCAAAGTCCCAGGCAAGGGCGTTTTGACCATGAAATTTGTCGGCGAAGACGGCGCGGTGATTGAACGTGAGGTGTTCAAATTCCCCGGCGCGGGCGTGGCGATGTCCATGTACAATCTCGACCAATCCATCATCGATTTCGCCCGGGCTTCGTTCAACTACGGTCTGCAACGCAATTATCCGGTCTACCTGTCGACGAAGAACACCATCCTGAAAGTCTACGATGGACGCTTCAAGGATCTTTTCGAGCAAGTGTTCGAGGCAGAGTTCGCAGCGAAATTCAAGGCCGCGAACCTGACCTACGAGCACCGCCTGATTGACGACATGGTGGCGGCGGCGCTCAAGTGGTCCGGCGGTTATGTGTGGGCTTGCAAGAACTACGACGGCGACGTGCAATCCGACACCGTGGCGCAAGGCTACGGCTCGCTTGGCCTGATGACATCTGTGCTGCTGACGCCGGACGGCAAGACGGTGGAAGCCGAAGCCGCACACGGCACCGTCACGCGCCACTTTCGCCAGCATCAGCAGGGCAAAGAGACGTCGACGAACTCCATGGCGTCGATCTTCGCGTGGTCACGCGGCCTCATGCATCGCGCCAAGCTTGACGGAAATTCCGAGCTCGACAAGTTTGCCCATGCGCTCGAAAAAGTCTGTATCGATACAGTGGAAGCCGGCGACATGACGAAGGACCTTGCGATCCTCGTCGGGGCGGATCAGCGTTGGCTGTCAACCACGGCGTTCCTCGACAAGATCGATGAAAACCTGCAGAAAGTTATGGCGTAAATCCGCTTGCATTTGCGCCGCGAGGGAATTCAGCATGATCTGTGAACGCGGCGGCTGTGGCGGCAACAAACCCGAACCGCATCCTCTCGTCGCTTTCATCACCGTTGCGTTCACCAACCGGACGGGGATGGTGACCAGGGAGAGACGCAGATGGCCTTTCCAGAAACTACGGGCTTCCGCTACCATGACACGCTCCGGCACACAGACACGCAGAGGCCGCATTGCCCCGCACAGCCAACAAACCGCCAGTCTTGCGAAACGTTCCTGGTGCGGCGACATGGCGCTGGTTTGTTGCGATTTTAACCGTGAGCGGCGCCATTGGGGTTGCGCTTCCGGCGGCGGCGCAAACGTGGCCCAGCCAGAACCTTACGCTGGTGGTGCCGTTCACGCCGGGCGGCTCCACCGACATACTGGCGCGGCTGCTCAGCCAGAAGCTTACCGAAGCGCTGGGCCAATCTGTCGTCGTGGAATCAAGGCCCGGTGCTGGCGGCGCGCTGGCCAGTGGACAGGTGGCGCGGGCCCGGCCCGACGGTAACACGCTGCTCATGGGCCACATCGGTACGCTCGGCGTGAACCCGTCGCTCTACAAGGAGCTGCCCTACGATCCGATAAAGAGCTTTGCGCACATCTCGCTGCTGGCGAAAGTCCACAATGTCCTGGTCGTGCATCCTTCTGTGCCCGCCACTGATGTCGCAGGGTTCATCGCATATTCGCGCAAAAATCCGGGTAAACTGAATTACGGCTCCGGCGGCAATGGCAGCGCTGCGCACATCGCCGCCGCCGCGTTCATGGTTGCGACCGGCGCCGATTATGTTCATGTGCCGTATCGCGGCACGGCGCCGATGTTGACCGACCTGCTTTCGGGCCAGCTACAGTTTGCGATGACCGGCGCGCCAACAGTTCTGCAACATATCAGCGTCGGAAGCTTGCGGGCGCTGGGTGTTTCTGCAACCCAGCGCATCGCTGCGGCGCCGAATATTCCCACCATAGCCGAGGCGGGCGTGCCGGGGTTTGAAGCTTCGCAATGGTATGGCGTGATGGCGCCAGCGGGGACGCCTGCGCCGATCGTTGCGCGGTTGAATGGGGAAGTTCGCAAGGCGCTTGCCTCGAAGGAAATCATCGACGCGCTGGAGCGCGACGGCGCCGAGCCATGGCCGACGTCGCCGGAGGAATTTCGCGCCCACATCGAACGCGAAATTCCGCGCTGGGCCGCCATCGTTGAGGCGGCAAAAATACGCGCCGACTGAATTGCCTGGTGTATTTTTACCTGAAACCAGGCGGGCGCCGCACTGGCGTCAATTTTTGACCGACAATGCGGCCCGAACTTGAAAGATTGCGCCCGGAGCCGCCATGAAGTTTGTTTGCGATGCCTCGCCCGCCCTGACGTGGTTCCGGCTTGAGACAGAGGCCGAAGCGGCGCGTGAATCCATCGACATGAACCATGCCGTCGAGAGGCATTTCGTGCAGGCGCGCGATTCCGCCGCAGCGGCGTGGAAGCCGCCTTCCTCAGCCCGCTATATCGAACAGGATATTGGCAAGACAGCTTTCATTGAACGCGCCATGCCCATGTTTTTAACGTTGCGCGACGCCAACGGGATCGCTGTCGTGACCGCCATGTTGCCGGTTGAGCACGCCAATCCGCTGACCCGCGCCATTGTCGTGGGCCACAACAACAGCGATCCCTATACAAAGTTTGCTGCGGCGATCCGCGCATTGTCGGATCATCTGAAAATAAACCTCGACCGCGAACGGTGTTTTCCCTATCGCCGGGGATGAAGTGATGCGGTCGGGTTGCAGTCGCTTGGCGGTCGCCTGGCGGTCATCTGGCCGTGGCCGCCGATGGAGAGGTAGCCAGCAATGGTAGGGGCGGGAACCGACAAGTCGAAGCAGGGGCGCCGTGGCGGCCCGGCGATTGTGCTGGTGCGACCGCAACTGGCTGTCAACATCGGCATGTGCGCGCGCGCCATGGCCAACTTTGGTCTTGACGATCTGCGTCTTGTCAATCCGCGCGAGGGTTGGCCGAGAACCGGCGCCTTGCGCAAGGGCGCCTATGCGGCTGCAGCCGGCGCGGTGCATTTGCTGGAAGGCGCGAAACTGTATGACAGTCTGGAGGCCGCCATCGGCGACCTGAATTTCGTTTACGCGACAACGGCGCGCGAGCGCGGCCAGGGCAAGCCTGTGTTGGCGCCGGGCGAAGCGATGAGCCGTTCGGTCGCGCGCCTCGCCGCCGGCGAAAAGGTTGGTGTGCTGTATGGTCCAGAGCGCACGGGACTTGGCAACGACGAAGTGGCGATCGCCGATGCGCTGATTACCTTTCCGGTCAATCCGGCTTACGCTTCGCTTAATCTGGCGCAAGCGGTGCTGCTGACGGGGTATGAATATTTTCGGGCGGCGAATGGCGATTGCCTGCCGTTTGAACAGGTCGAGCGCTCGCCGCCGGCGGCGCGCGAAATGACGCTTTCGTTTTTTGAATTTTTCGAGGACGCGCTCGACAAGAATGGATTCTTCCGGCCCGCCGGCAAGCGTCCTGTCATGCAAAGAAACCTGCGCAATATTTTTCATCGCATGGGCATGACGGAACAAGATGTCCGGACCTTGCGCGGCGCCCTCGTGCGGCTGGTGCAAGGGCCGCGCCGCCAAGTGCAAACACGCAAGCGCGTGCGCCAGCCCAAACCGCAGCCGAAACCCCAGCCGCCAGCGCCAGGCGCCGAATAGATGGCGCTGACGCTGTCCACGCAAAGTATAACAAACCCGTCGCAATCCGCATAGAATGTTACACTGGGATTTACGGTCGCGGAGACACACGACATGCGGTTTACAGAATGCATTTGCGCGGTGGCGTTGGCGCTCGGTGCGTTGGCTACGCCAGCCGCGTCGCAGAACTGGCCCGCGAGACCCGTGCGTCTCATTGTGCCGTTTCCGGCGGGCGGTTCCGCTGACACTTTGTCGCGAATCATCGGGCAGGAATTGCAGGAGCGCCTGGGTCAGCCGTTTGTCGTTGAAAACCGCACGGGCGCCGGCGGCAACATCGGCACGGATGCAGTGGCGCGTGCGCCCGCCGACGGGTCGACATTTCTGGTGACGCCGAGTTCGATCGCCATTGCGCCGGCGCTTTACACAACGCTCAGCTTCGATCCGCTGAAGGATTTCGAGCCGGTGACGCTGATCGGCAACATCCCCATGGTTATCGTTGTAAACCCGGCGTTTCCGGCGAAGACGCTGATGGAGCTTGTCGCCGAGGCCAAGGCCAAACCGGGAAAGATCAGCTACGCGTCGGCTGGCTTTGGCACGACCAACCATCTGGCGGTCGAATTGTTCAAATCCCAAACCGGTATCGATCTTGTGCATGTTCCCTATCGCGGCAATCCGCTTGCGATGGTCGATGTGATGGCCGGTCAGGTTCCGGTGTTTTTCGATTTCGTTCTCACCGGAGCGCCGCACGTCAAGAGCGGCGCGGTGCGGGCGTTGGCGACCACCGGCGCGCAGCGCTCGCGCGTGTTGCCGGAGGTGCCGACGGCGGTTGAAGCGGGCGTCGGTGGATTTGAGGCGTCGACGTGGTTCGCTTTTTATGCTCCCGCCGGCACGCCCAAAGACATCATTGAAAAGCTCAACACGCAGATCGCCGCGATTCTGGCGCTGCCGGCGATCCAGCAGAAACTTTCCAATCTCGGCGTCGAGCCGATGCCCGCAGGCCCTGCGGCGCTGGCGGAACTCACCCGTGGCGATCTCGTCAAGTGGGGGCCAATCATCGCCAAGGCCGGCATTAAACTCGAGTAGCGCCACTCGCGTGACACAAACTTGAGGCACGCCGGGCTTATGACTGCTATTGGCAATCGACGTGGGTTTCTCGCTGCGGCTGGCGCGTTGGCGCTGCCGCGCGCGCTGCGGGCGCAGGGCGCCGTGCACGATGTCGACGTGATCATTGTTGGCGCCGGCGCCGCCGGGCTCGCTGCGGCCCGCCAGTTACAGGCGCTGGGCAAATCGTTTGTCGTGATCGAGGCTCGCGAGCGCCTCGGCGGCCGGGTGTTTACCGAGACCGGGCTCGGCGCGCCCTACGATGCAGGGGCGTTCTACATCCATTGGGCGGAGCGCAATCCATGGCAGCCGGAAGCCCAGCGTCTCGGCTTTGAAACCCTTGACGAGGCGGCGTTGCCGCGCGGTGCGGATCGTTTTTACGCGAATGGAGAATTGTCGCAGCGCGACCGTAACCGGCGTGGCTTCTGGAACCAGCTTTCGGATTTGTTCGAGACAGACGCGGGGCCGGTGCCTGATGTTTCGCTGACGCAAAGGGTGGGCGAGGAACCGGACATGCTGCGCGGCGTCGCCGGGCTGGCGCGCATGAGTCTCGGGGACGAACCCGAGCGCATTTCGTCGCTGGATTATGCGCGGCTGTGGTCGGGCGACGATCTCATTGTACCGCGAGGGTATGGCGCGCTTGTTGAACGCTATGGAGCGGGATTGCCGGTGCGGTTATCGACGCCGGTGCGCCGCATTGAATGGGGCGGCTCCGGCGTGCGGGTTGTGAGCGACGCCGGAGTGCTCTCGGCCCGCGCCGCCATTGTCACCGTGTCTACAGGCGTTCTCGCGGCGGAGGCAATTGACTTCGACCCGGCATTGCCGGCTGCAACGCTTAGCGGCATTGATGCGCTTAAAATGGGCGCGCTGACCAAGGCCGGGCTGAGTTTCGGCGCCTCGCGTTTCGGCTTGCCGGCCAACAGCAATCTTTGGGACAGCTCGGGGCCGCGCGCGTCGTTCAATTTCGAGTGCTTTCCCTTCGACCGCGACATTGTCATCGCTTATTTCGGCGGCGATCACGCGCGCGACATCCTGCGCATGGAGGAAAGCGAGGTACTGGCGCTGCTCGTCGAGCGCTTCGCCGCCATGGTCGGGGCGGAAGCTCGCCTTGCGTTTCGGGGTGGCCGGTTGCACGCCTGGTCGCTCGATCCGTTCGCCATGGGCTGCTATTCCCATGCCACACCGGGTCAGGCGGCGGCTCGCAGCAAACTTGCGGCGCCGGTCGGCGAGCGTTTGTTTTTCGCCGGGGAAGCCACCGCCGCGGGTGACGGCGGCTTTGGCGCGGCAATGACGGCTGGCGGCGCGTTTCAGGCCGGGCAGGTGGCGGCGCGTGCGGCGGCGGCGGTTTGATGGCGATTGGCAAGCGGGCCGCCGGGCGATAAGTGAAGGCGTGCCGCCAAAATCTCTGCCTGACATTCTCGTTTTCGATTCCGGCCTCGGCGGCCTGACGGTGTTCGGCGAAATTTTTGCGGCGCGGCCCCAGGCGCACTATCGCTATGTCGCGGACGATGCCGTGTTCCCGTATGGCGAACTGCCGGGCGAAGCCGTCGTGGCGCGGGTTCGCGAGGTTCTGGCGCCGCAAATCGCAGCGCGTCCACCGGATGTACTGGTGATTGCCTGCAACACGGCCTCGACTTTGGTGCTCGGCCCGCTGCGCGCTGACTACCCGCATATTCCGGTTATCGGCACCGTGCCGGCGGTGAAACCAGCAGCCGAGCGTTCACAGTCGAAACTGATTTCCGTGCTGGCGACGCCGGGCACTGTGGCGCGCGATTATACGCGTGACCTGGTGCGCAGCTTTGCCGGGCATTGCGAGGTCGAACTCGTTGGCGCCCGCGACCTCGCGGCGATGGCGGAAGCTTTTGTGCGCGGTGAACCGGTTGACGACGCCGCCATTACTCGTGAAATCGCCGCCTGCTTTGTCGAGCGCGACGGCGGCCGGCGCACCGATCATGTGGTGCTCGCCTGCACGCATTTTCCGCTGCTGCTGCAAAAATTGCGGGCGCTGGCGCCGTGGCCGGTCGAATGGGTCGATCCGGCCCCGGCGATTGCGCGGCAGGTGGAACGAATGTTGGCGGGGCGCGGTTTTGCTAGAGCCGACGCGCAGGCCGCTCCGTTGGCCCCGCCGTTCGCGGGCCAAGCCCTGTTCACCGGCACGGGGGCGCCGTCCGCCGCGCTCGCGCAGGCGCTGGCGCGGCTGTCGCTGGCGCCGATCCAGACGGCCGCAAGGAGAACACCATGACCCTCAACAAGGCTTTCATCCTGGCGTCGAGACCGACGCGGGAACAGCCGGCGAGCCCCGAAAATTTCCGCCTTGAGGAACGCCAGGTCGGCGACATCGGCGACGGCGAAGTGCTGGTGAAAAATCAGTGGCTTTCGCTCGATCCATATATGCGCGGGCGGATGAACGCCGGCGCCTCGTACGCGCAAGCGCAACCGCTCGGCGAAGTGATGACCGGCCAGACCGTTGGCGAGGTCGTCGCGTCGCGCCATCGGGGTTTCAGCGTCGGCGACCAAATAGTGTTGACTGGCGGATGGCAGCTCTATCGCAAGAGCGATGGTCGCGATCTCCGCAAGATCGATGGCAAATCCGTGCCGCCGCAAACCTATCTCGGCGTGCTCGGCATGCCCGGCGTCACTGCGTGGTACGGCGTTAATCGCATTCTCGAACCGCGTGCGGGCCAGACGGTCGTCGTGTCGGCGGCGACGGGCGCGGTCGGTGGCGTCGTCGGCCAGATCGCCAAAGCCGCCGGCGCAAGGGTTGTGGGGATCGCGGGCGGCGCGGAAAAATGCGGATATGCGGTTGATGTGCTGGGCTATGACGCTTGCGTTGATCATCGCTCTGCGAGCTTTGCCGGCGATCTCGCGGCGGCGCTGCCCAAAGGCATCGACGCGCTGTTTGAAAATGTTGGCGGCGCGCCATTCGCCGCCTCGATCCGCAATCTCAACGATTTCGCGCGCATCGCGGTGTGTGGGCTTGTCGCCTCGGGATATGATGGCACACCAACGCCGCTGCCGGATGTCGGGTTGCTGCTGCAAAAGCGGGCGCTGTTGCAGGGTTTCATCATCAGCGATCATCTCGATCTGTGGCCAACCGCCGTGGCGGGCCTCGCCGAACTGGTCAAAGCCGGAAAACTCAAATGGCGCGAGAGCGTTGCCGAAGGTCTGGAAGCGGCGCCCGAAGCGTTTTTCCGCATGTTGAAAGGCGGCAATTTCGGCAAGCAGCTGGTGCGGATCGGGTGAGCGTTGGGGCATAGCCATCGCGTCGTTTGTATGCGAGCCTGATTTCAATGGGGGACGGTTTGATGCGGCCATTCAGTTTTGGGGTTGCCGGGGTGGTCAGCCTGGTGGCCGTGCTGGCGATGCAGGCGTCGGCGAGTGCGCAAGCAGGCGCGCAAGACTGGCCGGATCGCCCTGTCAAAATCATCGTCGCGTTCGGCGCCGGCGGCACCATCGATACGGCGACGCGTATCATTGCCGACAAACTCTCCCAGAAATGGCAACAAGGCGTTGTCGTTGACAACCGGCCGGGCGCGTCGGGCAACATCGGCGCTGTGGCTGCCGCACGCGCCACGCCCGATGGCTACACGCTGCACATGGGCGGCCAACCACTGACCGCGAACGTGACTCTGTCGCCGGTCGCCAACTTCAATCCGCTGACCGATTTTGAACCCATCATTTTCGTCAACTATGCGCAGGACGTGTTGCTGGTCGGAAAGGATTCGAATTTCAAAAGCGTGCCAGAGCTCGTTGCGGCGGCGAAAGCCAAACCGGATTCGCTCGATTATTCGTCGCTCGGCACGGGTTCGAGCGGTCATCTTGCGACCGTGCTGTTGCAGGACGTGACGGGTATGCGGGCGCGGCATGTTCCCTTCAGCAACGTCGGGCAGATGCAAACCGATGTCGCGGCGGGACGCATTACCTTCTGGATTGTGACGCTCGGCGGACAACTCGGCGTCATCAAGGGCGGCGCTTTGCGTGCGCTGGCTGTTTCGGGCGAGGCGCGGGCGCGCGAGTTGCCGGATATTCCGACTTTCAAGGAGCTTGGGATACCGCTTGTTGAGCCTTCTTCATGGTTTGGTCTGTTTGCGCCAAAAGGCACGCCGAGAGAACTGGTGACGCGCCTCAACGGTGATGTAAATGACCTGCTGAAAACGCCTGAGATGCAGGATAAGTTCGCTGCGCTGGGTTTCACCATCGTCGGCGGCGCGCCAGCGGTTCTTAGCCGTGCGATGGAGGGAGATGTCGAAAAATGGCGCAAGGTTTCGCGAAGCCCGGCCTACGCGACGCCGTAACGCGGCTTGCGGCGTTGACGTTGACGTTTGCTGCGTCGGCGGCGCGCGCGGAGCCGGTTGAAGAATTCTATAAAAAGACGCCGTTGACGGTGTATGTCGGCTCGGGCGCCGGCGGCGGCTTTGACGAGATTGCGCGTGTGTTCACCCCGCATCTGGCGCGCCATCTGCCGGGCACGCCGGCGGTCATCATCAAGAACATGCCGGGCGCAGGCGGTTTGCTGAACGCCAATTTCATGGCGAACTCGGCGCCGCGCGATGGGTCGGCCATAGCGGCGCCATTCAACACGGTTTTCATGCTGCCGCTGTTTGGCGACAGCGCGGCGAAATTTGATCCCCGCCAGTTCACCTGGCTGGGGTCTCTGGACAAGCAAACGGCCACCTGCGTCGTGTGGCGCACCAGCAGTATCCAGTCGATGGAAGACGCGAAACAACGTGAAGTCAGCGTTGGCGCCACGGCGACCAATTCAACGCCGGCGATTTTTCCGGCGGTGCTGAATTCGCTGCTCGGAACAAAGTTCAAGATCATTACAGGATATTCCACAAACGAATTACGGCTGGCGCTGGAACGTGGCGAAACCGAGGGGGTGTGTGGTCTGGCGTGGCAGACTTACAAGGCCATCGCGCCGCAATGGATCGCCGAGGGAAAGCTGCGGCTGCTGGCCCAAATGGGCCTTGCCAGGCACAAGGAGTTGCCGGATACGCCGCTGGCGCTCGACATGTTTCACACCGACGCGGATCGCCGGGTGTTCGAACTCGTGGTGCTGCCGCAGGAATTCGGTCGGCCGTTCATGGCGCCGCCGGAGCTGCCGGCGGACCGCGCCATGGCGTTGAAGCGAGCCTTTGACGAGGCGCTTGTTGACCCTGCGTTTCTGGCTGACGCCAAAAAAATCAACCTCGATATCGACGCCATGACCGGCGAGGCTATACGGGCGCTGCTCGACCGCGCCTATGCCGCGCCGCCCGGCGATATCGCGCGCGCCGCCAAATTCAGTCTGGCGCGATAGGCTCGAGGCTTTTTCCGCACCCAGAAAGAACGGTATTATGGCGCAACCGCCACAAGCCGGGGGCCGCGATGTGCGCAGCGTTCGGCGACCGGTCTAGCTGTCGCTATTGTGCGACAGGCGATCCGGAGTCAGTGTGGCCCGCATGGCTGAATTTTCTCGCCAGATTAAAGCAGTCTTCTCGCGGCCCTCATTGTGGCTCGCGTCGATTATGCAATTACCGAGCTTGTGGATTTTCGTTCGATGGGTATTTGAGCGGTACAAATGGGCGGCTGACTGGTTCGGAAGGATTGACGCGACCGCTAAAACTTATCACGAGATCGGAGGCATCGATTCGATGATCGCCTTTGTGCTCGCTCCGCCGCCTTGGCTTTGGCCGATTGGATTGTTGATCGGGCTCGTAGTGGTATGGCTCGGAACAAACGCCGACTCGAGCGTGAAAGGGAGACGTATGATCACGACTTTAGGGCCGTGGGTTCTGATAATTATATGTCCTATAATGGGGGTTGCGTGGCTGTACATGCAGAGTTCGACACCATCGAACAAATCCAGTGATGATCATTTCGCCAGCGCGGTCGGGTCAGCGAAATCAAGATTAGATTTCACAGTGAGCTTGAATTGCAACTTCAGCACCAAACCAACTCGATTTCGCGAGGACAGGCCGCTAAATGTTATTCAAATAATTGAACCTAGACTAGATAATGTTGCGGCCTCGGTTGGTAATACATTTTTCGCGCAGGGGAGCGATGAGATAGGGTGGGGTGATAACTCCCCAACGCAACTCTATAAATGCACGCTATCAAATTACGGTCAAACACCGGTATTCAGGGCTTTTGTAAACTTAGATATAAGATGGAGAAAATCCGTACCGATTGAAAACGGAACACAAGCGTCAGACGTCGTCACTTCGCATGTTTTTCCGTCGCC
>JAYTTW010000296.1:0-3869 GCA_043744855.1 Hyphomicrobiales bacterium | reverse complement strand
CCCCGTGGCGGTGCATGTTCGTCGCTGATTTGCGGCAGCGCGTCCATCACGCGCTCCGGCGGCAGGATGACGATTACCTCGGTTCCGACCCGCACCTCAGACTTGAGCTTGAACGTCCCGCCATGCAATTCAACCAGCCCCTTGACGATTGGCAGCCCGAGGCCGGTGCCCTCCTCGGCGTTCTTCTGCGCCAGCGCACCGCGTCCAAACGACGACATGATGGTGGGGATTTCGTTCTCGGGAATTCCAGGCCCGGTATCGCGAACGGAAAAATACTGGCCACCCGAGGCGGTCCAACCAACCTTGATCGTCACCGTCCCGCCTTGCGGCGTGAATTTGATCGCGTTTGTCAGTAGATTGAGCGCCACCTGACGGATCGCCCGCTCGTCAGCCCACAAGCGCGGCAGGCCCGGCTCAATCGCTTCTGTTATGACGATCTGGCGTTTTTCTGCGCGCAATTTGAGCAGGTGATGGCAGTCCTCCACGACGTGCGCGAGCGAAACCGATTCTTCCTTAAGCTCGTAGCGGCCCGCCTCGACGCGCGACAAATCGAGAATTTCGTTGATCAGCATCAATAGATGCTGGCCACTGGAATGGATATCGCCGGAGTATTCCTTGTAGGCGGGCACCGCGTGGGCGCCGAACAATTCACCCTTCAACACCTCGGAGAATCCGAGGATGGCGTTGAGCGGTGTACGCAGTTCGTGACTCATCGTCGCCAGAAAGCGTGATTTGGCGAGGTTGGCCTCTTCGGCGCGGCGTCTGGCTTCGTCCGAATTCGCCTTGGATTGTTCGAGTTCGGAGATCAGTTCTTCTTTTTCCATGCTCAGCGCCAGAGTTTGCAACGCGCTTGCATAGAGGCGTCGCGCCAGCACAACGAAATAGAGCTGCGCGCCGACAGCCATCGCCGCCAACGACAGGTTATGCAGGCCCGTCCAGGGCGACATGAAAATGCAGGTCGCCGCCACCAAAGGCGCGACGCCAGCGAACACTGCGCCCGGTATGCCGGCGCCGGTCATCGATGTCATGGCGGCGGCGAGCAGCATGGCAATCAACACGAACGTTCGCGCCGGTTCATCGGGCTGCGACAAAAGCGCGACGAAAATCATCGCCCACGCGACGCCTCGCAAAGCTTCCGCCAGGATGAATTTCCGCTTCCACGACTTGACGGCGATTTCCGCGTCGTTAAGCGCCAGAAAACTTACCGAAATCGCATAACTGAGCCCGTGGACGAGGCCCATGATCGTAAACCAGAGAAGCACCACCTGAATTTCGAGCCACAGCGCCGCGCCCCCCCCAATAGCGGCGGCGAGCAGCGCAATCGTCAGAATGGACGAAAGGTGGGTCCGTGCGAACAGACGCATCAATTCAACGTCGAAAGCGCGAAACCCCGAGCCGGACGAAGTCAGCTTTTCACGCGTCGCCTGAACCTTCGAGGCAAGCGTGCGTCGATGGGCAACGGCGCGCGGATCGGGACCGCGCCCGCGTTCAATCATTGCCGCCGTAATCTCACTCACGCCGTTACTCGAAACGCTGATTGCCACCACAAATGGCAGGATGCGCGAAAAAGCTTAACGCATGCCTGTCGCGACCGCGTTCGCCCGCACCTGCGACACTGTGTGTTGCCGCACAGCGCAAAAGCGTCGATCCGGCGAAAATCATGCTGATATGTGATTTTTCAGACGCTTTTTCCCAGGATTTTGTTCGCATGTACGTATTTCAGCCTTGTCTCCGCCCAAACACGGCGTTAACGCACGTTTTCAAGGAAATGCCGGACCTCTCCCGCCCCCCACCGGATCTGCGAAATTCGCCCGCAGGCGCGCCGAAGGCTGCGAAAGAAACAAGCATGCGGATGTCGGTTGTCGGCTGCGGCGATGCGTGGGCCACCAATGGTCGCAACCACACCTGTTTCCGGCTGGATTTTGCCGGTCAGTGTGTGCTTGTCGATTTCGGCGCGACGGCGATTGCCGCGTGGAACCGGATGGGATTTGACCCACGCGATGTCGACGCCATCTGCGTCAGCCATCTGCACGGCGACCACTTTGGGGGAATTCCGTTTTTTCTACTGCAAAATCAATATCATGTGCAACGCGATCATCCTTTGACGATATTTGGCCCACCCGGTACGCGTTCGCGCCTCCAGCAGGCCATCGATACGCTCTACCCCGGTTTTGGCGCCAAGACCTGGCGTTTCGAGTGGAGCGTTATCGAGCTTGAGCCTGGCGCGAACTTTGCGATGCCGGGCTGGTCGCTCGACACCATTGCCGTGGTTCATTCCTGTGGCGATTCTCCGGCCACGGGCATTCGCATCACCGCGGGCGACAAGATTTTCGCCTATTCTGGCGACACCGAGTGGACCCCGGCGCTGATCGGCCTCGCCGCAAAGGCGGACCTTTTCGTCGTCGAATGTTCGTCTGGCAGCCAGGCGACGCCGGGCCACATCGACTGGCCGACTTTGGACGCCAACCTGCACAAACTTGACGCCAAGCAAGTGGCGATCACCCACATGAGCGAAAGCGCGCAGGCTCGCTCGCGCGAGATCGCCCGCTCTGGCGCCATCGTGCTTGAGGACGGTTTGATTCTGGATGTCTGAACGTTCGTTGCAAGGTTTGCTTCGGCAAATCCGCGCCTGCCGTATTTGCCGTGACAATCCCGCCGATGCGCCGCTGCCGCACGAACCCAATCCGGTTTTGCGCGCCAGCCAAAGCGCCCGCCTTGCGGTGGTCAGCCAGGCGCCGGGGATTCGCGTTCACTTAAGCGGCATGCCCTTCGATGATCCCTCTGGCGACCGCCTGCGCGACTGGATGGGCGTTGACCGCGCGACTTTCTACGATGAGCGCCGCATCGCCATCATCCCGATGGGCTTCTGTTTCCCAGGCTGGAGCGCAGCCAAAGCCGATTTGCCGCCGCGTCGCGAGTGTCGCGCCCACTGGCATGATGCGTTGTTCGCCCAACTCCCGCAGATTGAAACGCTGCTCGTTCTGGGCGCCTACGCGCAGGATTATCATTTTAGCCGACTGGGATTGCCCCGCGCCAAAGGCGAGACCACCGACAGCGTCGTGCGTCGCTGGCGTCAACTGAGCGCCGGACGCCCGCAGGTATTTGCGCTGCCGCATCCCTCGTGGCGCAACAGCGGCTGGCTCAAACGCAACGCCTGGTTTGCGCTCGACGTGCTGCCAGCCTTGCGCGAGGCCGTCGCCACTTCACTGCGGCGATAATTCGGTAGTGGGTCAGTTTGAAATTATGTCCGCATTTCCTCAGGAATGCACTCCGGTTTTTGAGCCTCGCTTGTTCTATTCCAGGACTGGAAGCGCCAAGGTTGGATCATCTCCAAGGTCGTTATTCTCGGCGAAAATTTGAGCGGCTGACCGGCGCGGATTTCGTTAAATCACCGGAGTAGCAACGGGACGAAATCTTCTGGCACAAAAAGCCAGGGACGCACCGGCCAATCTTTATCCAGAAAGCTATCCCGAATGAGCGCATAACAAACCTGCTCCCAATCAGCGTGCCATCCTTTCAAACGCTTGGTGAGAGTCCGCATGCCTTTACTATAAGAAATTTCACAGAGAAAGATCGTTTTGTTTCTAAAGTCAGCGGCGGCGGAATCGCAGTACCAATGCGGCCCGCTAGAATCCGGATTGGCGCTTTGGTTTAATTGAATGCAGCATTCCGAGTTTACAAACACAGCACGATCCGCCCTCAGATAATGCACCATGACAGTTTCATAATGGTCCATGGCTGATAATTCCCCACCTATTGCGGCTCGATGTTGGCGGCTTTCACCAGCATTTCCCACTTTGGCAGTTCGGCCCTGAGGCGGGCGTCGGCGGCTTTCGCGCTGTCGTCGTTTTTCAGGGCGCCGACGCTCT
>JAYTTW010000295.1:0-3886 GCA_043744855.1 Hyphomicrobiales bacterium | reverse complement strand
ATGTCGAGGGCGACGCTTGAGCGGTGCGTGCGGCGTTGCTGAACACCGGGATCACCAGACGCGAGCCGGGCTGCACCTGCGAGGCGGATGAAAACCCGTTGGCGCGCAGCAATGCATCCGGTGGAACGCCATACCGCGAAGCCAGAATCGCGGCTGTCTCGCCTTGCGCGACGACAACCGGTGTGCCGCCTGAGGCGGTCCAGCCGCCAGCCGTGGCGGGAGGGCGAATGGATGCGGTCGTCGCGGGCGCCGAAATGGGCGCGCGCAAACTCGCCTGCGGGCTCGGCGTCGCGGCAACCGAATACGACGGTTTGGCAAGCGCGTACGCGGGCTTGGACGTTAACGCCGCCAGCGGTTTGCCTTGCAGCGGCGCGAGTGGCGTCGACTGGATGCTGGAACCGCGCGGCACCAGGCTGGCGCCAGCAGCCCCAAGGCCGGCTGAGGGTGTCAACGACGAGCGCGCGGCAGCGTTGGGAATTGACGCGGTGGGCGTCAGGTCGGCACGACCGTCTTGGGAAAGACGTGTCGAATCCGAGGAACAGCCCGCCAGGAGCAGAGCGGCAGCGCCAGCAAAAGCGACGCGGATTGCCGCATGGGAACACGAAAGACGCAGTTGAACTCGCATCAGGATACTCACACTTCACGCACTGTCACTTCCGAGATTAAAAAGCATCCGGGTTAAGGGAGGGTTTATTATGAATCGGTTTCTCCGGTGTTTGAGATAAAAAACTATGAACCCGGGTTGGCCCGGCTTGGTGGACAGGCCCGGTGGCTAGAGTGTGTGGGACACTCCGGCGACCAACTCGACGGCGCGGCAGGCTCCCATCAGCGTCTGGGTCGGCTTACCCGCCGCATCGAACCGGGTGCGCGCGAGGACATGGCCGGCGCCGGCCGGGCGCGCATGCACAACCGCGCCACCGTCGGCCAGCCTGAGGCGAAGGCACTGCGGTATTTCGATCAGGGAACCATCGACAAGCACGCGGTCAAATGCGCCGCCAGCCTCCGCCAACGCCAGCCCATCGCCGTGCAGAAGCTGAATGTTTCGGGCGCCGATGCGGTGCAGCCGAGCGCCCGCCTCGCTCGTCAGCGAGCCAAACCGTTCAACGCTCACCACCTCGCGGCACAGCCGCGACAGGACAGCGCTAGTGTAACCGGAGCCGGTGCCGATTTCCAGCACGCGGTGATGCGGGGAAAGACGCAGCGCCTCGATCATGCGCGCCACTTGCATGGGCTCCGGCATGGTCTGGCCGCAAGCGATGGGCAGCGCAATGTCGCGCCACGCAAGATCGGTGAAAAAATGCGGCACGAACAAATGACGTGGCGTCGTTTCGAGCGCCCGCAACAACGCGACATCGGCGACGCCGCGCGCCCGCAATCGCAGCACGAAGGCCATTACCGCCTCGGCGTTGTCAGGCGGCTTGGCGTTGTCAGGCGACTTGGCGCTGTCAGGCGACTTGGCATCGCTCACGCGAAGGCGCCGGCCAGAGACCGCTGCGTTGCGCTGTCGGTGAGATCGAGCTGCAAGGGGGTTATGGAGATATAGCCGTTGCGCACAGCGTCGAGATCGGTGCCAGCGGTTGGCGTCGCGCGCGAGCCGCTGTAGCGAATCCAGAAATACGGTCGCTGGCGTCCGTCGTGACGTTGTTCAAGGCTTACAACGCTGATGTCGCGGCGGCCCTGCATGGTGACGCGCACACCTTTCACGTCTCCCGGCGCGAGGCCGGGAAAGTTGACATTGATGAGCCGGTCGCGCGGTACGCCGTGGTCGAGCAGCTTGCGCAGAATGTCGGGCGCGAGTGACTGCGCGCAGCTCCAGTTGGTGGCGTCACGCATGCCTGGCTGAAAGCCTTGCGACAATGCGATCGAGGGAATGCCCATGATCGCGCCTTCGCGAGCCCCGGCGACGGTGCCCGAATAAAACACGTCCTCGGCGAGATTGTGGCCCTGATTGACGCCCGACAGAATGAGGTCTGGACGACGCCCCGCCATGACGTGATGCACGCCCATCAAAACGCAATCGGTCGGCGTGCCCTTCACGGCGTAGCGATGCGGGCCAATTTCACGCAAACGCAAGGGATCGTTTAGCGACAGGGAATGGGCGACGCCGGACTGGTCGGATTCCGGCGCTATCACTGTGACATCATCGCACAGTTGGCGCGCAATGGCTTCCATAACATCGAGGCCCGGCGCGTTCACGCCATCGTCGTTGGTGACCAGAATGCGCATCGGGCATGTCCCATGAAACGAGTTACGACGGGCGCGTCAGACAGTTGCGCCGATCTGCTGGCGACCGCCCATGTAGGATTGCAACGCCTGTGGCACGCGCACGGCGCCGTCAGGATTTTGGTAATTCTCCAGCACGGCGATAAGCGCGCGCCCGACAGCCACGCCCGAACCATTGAGCGTGTGAACGAAGCGTGCGCCCTTGCCTTCTGCCGGACGGTACCGCCCTTCTGCCGGACGATACCGCGCGTTCATGCGACGGGCCTGGAAATCGCCACATACCGAGCAGGAAGAAATCTCGCGGTAACGGTTCTGTCCGGGCAACCACACCTCGATATCGTGGGTTTTCTGGCTGGCGAAGCCCATGTCTCCAGTGCAAAGCGTAACGACGCGATACGCCAGTCCGAGCGCCTTGAGCACAGCCTCGGCGCATCCGGTCATTCGCTCGTGTTCAGCCAGCGAGGCTTCCGGCGTCGTGATGGAGACAAGTTCAACCTTGGAAAACTGGTGCTGGCGTATCATGCCGCGCGTGTCGCGACCGGCGGCGCCAGCTTCGGCGCGGAAGCACGGCGTCAGCGCGGTGACGCGCATCGGCAATTGCGTCTCCTCGAGTATGCTTTCGCGCACAAGGTTGGTGAGCGGCACTTCGGCGGTTGGAATCAGCCATAACTCTTCGCCGGCGCGAAACTGCTCGTCGCGGAATTTCGGCAACTGCGCGGTGCCAAACATGGCTTCGTCACGCACCAGAATGGGTGGGTTGATCTCGGTGTAACCGTGTTTGTCGACATGCAGGTCGAGCATGAACTGGCCGATGGCGCGCTCCAGTCGCGCCAGATCGCCTTTCAGCACCACGAAACGCGCGCCGGACATTTTGGCGGCAGCGTCAAAATCCATCAAGCCCATGGCTTCGCCGATTTCGAAATGCTGTTTCGGCGTAAACCCCTCGGGAAATTTTGGCTTGTCGCCGACGACACGCAGTTCAACGTTGTCGTGTTCGTCCTTGCCGTGCGGCACTTGCGCGAGCGGCAAATTCGGTAATTCGAGCAGCGCCTCCTCAAGCGCTGTGATGGCGGCCTTTTCGGCCCCCGCAGCACCCTCCATGTCGTCCTTCAATTGAGCCACGCGAGCTTTCAGCGCTGCCGCGAGAGGCGCGTCTTTCTGCTTCATGGCCTCGCCGATTTCTTTCGACAGGCGGTTGCGCTGTTCCTGGCCGTGCTGGGTCAAGGCAATGATTTCGCGGCGGGCGTCATCGAGTTGCAACACTCTCGCGACGGTCTCGTCCGCCTTGTCGCTGTCCCAGTTGCGCGCCGTCAACGCGTCGCGGAACGTGTTGGAGTTGTCGCGAATCCAGCGGATGTCATGCATGGAGGTGTATCCCGGTAAATTTCACGTCGAACCCATTTGCGCCGCCTCCCGCACAGTGGCGTGGACGGCTCCGATTGCATGGCTGTCAGCATGTATCAGAGGCGGCGCGAACAATTCAAACTGGCGGGCCGCGCAGCCGCGACAGCGCTCCAGCGCCGAACAGGATCCACGCAAGGCCGGCAAACACCATCGCAGCGCCTGCCATCTCGATCCCGCCGGTCGGCTCGTCAAAAGCGATCTGCGCGGAGAGGAAACCAAATACCGGCACCAGCAGCGAAAATGGCGCGACCGCTGGCGC
>JAYTTW010000294.1:0-3930 GCA_043744855.1 Hyphomicrobiales bacterium | reverse complement strand
GCAAGAGCGGGGCCAAGCCGGAAGCCCTCACCCTCAGGCTCGCAAACCGCCACGGCCTCGTCGCCGGTGCCACTGGCACTGGCAAGACCGTGACGCTTCAGGTCATGGCGGAGGGCTTTTCGAATGCCGGCGTCCCGGTCTTTGCCGCCGACATCAAGGGCGACCTATCCGGCCTGGCGGCGGCGGGTGAATCGAAGCCGGTCTTCGTCAAGCGCGCCGAGGAGCTGGGGGTGCCCTACGAGCCCAACCGGTTTCCGGTCGTGTTCTGGGACCTGTTCGGCGACCAGGGCCACCCGATCCGCTGCACGGTGATCGAGATGGGACCGCTGCTGCTGGCGCGCCTACTCGAACTCAACGACACCCAGGAAGGCGTGCTCAACATCGTCTTCCGGGTCGCCGACGAACAGCAGTTGTTGCTGCTCGACATGAAAGACCTGCGCGCCATGCTGCAGTACGTGGCCGACAACGCGGCGGATTTGCAGGCCAGATATGGCAACGTCGCGCTGGCTACCATTGGCACGATCCAGCGCCAGTTGCTGGTTCTGGAAAATCAGGGCGCCGACAAGTTCTTCGGCGAACCGGCGCTCGACATTCAGGATTTCATCCGCACGGATCGCGACGGACGTGGCGCCATCAACGTTCTCGCCGCCGACAAGCTGATGCGCTCGCCGCGTCTCTACGCGACGTTCCTGCTGTGGATGCTGTCGGAGCTTTTCGAGACGATGCCCGAGGTCGGCGATCTCGACAAACCCAAACTGGTGTTTTTCTTCGACGAGGCGCACTTGTTGTTTGACAACGCGCCGAAACCTTTGATGACCGCCATCGAGCAAGTCGTGCGGCTGATTCGCTCAAAAGGCGTCGGTGTTTATTTCATCACGCAAAATCCGCTTGATGTGCCCGATGTCGTGCTGGGACAACTGAGCAACCGCGTGCAGCATGCGCTGCGCGCCTTTACCCCGCGCGACCAGAAAGCCGTCAAGGCGGCCGCCGACACCTTTCGTCAGAATCCGCATTTCGACACGGCGGAGGTCATCACCCAACTCGGCGTCGGCGAGGCGCTGGTTTCGATGCTGGAAGCCGGCGGCACGCCTGAAATTGTGTCGCGCGCGCTCATCGCCCCGCCCGCCTCGCGTGTCGGACCGATCACGCCCGACGAGCGCAAAGCGATTATCGCTTCAAGCCCTGTGCTGGGCAAATACGACACGTCCGTGGATCGCGACTCCGCCTTCGAGATACTGCAGAAACGCGCTAGCGGCGGCCGCTGGTCGCAGCCCTCGCAAGCCGCGCCCACGCCCGCGCAGGCGCCGGCGCGCGATGCCAACATGTGGGGCAATCCGCCGCCCCAACCGCCTGCCCAACAGCCTGCGCAAATGCCGCAGATGCAGCCGCAGCCAACGGTTCAGGAGAACGCCGGTGGTGGCGGCGGCTGGCTCGGTTCCATCGGCGGCATGATTGGCGGGCTTTTCAGCGGCGGTGGCAACCTCGGCCGCGCTGCCGGCGGTGGCGGCCATGCGCGCCTGTCGACCGGCGAGATGATGGCGCGCTCGATGGCGCAATCCGCAGCGCGTTCCGTCGGCACGCAGATTACCCGCGCCATCATGCGCAATGTGCTCGGCGGCTTTTCCAAAAGCTAGCGGCAAACAATCCGGCGTCGCGCCCCCTTGCATGTCGCAACATGCAAGGGGGCTTTGCGCACGTGCGGTTGCAGAAACGCGCCGGACTATTTCAGCGCCATCACGACCGGGCCAGAAACGGGATCGGTGAGGCCGAGCCCGCCGCCAAGGTCCTCCAGCGTGTCGCGAAATGAATTCAGCGTCGCGATCATCTGCGGTCGCGCCGCCGCCATGGCGTCCGTGCCCGTCCATTCGGCGATGATGCAGTAGGATCTGTCGCCCGACTTGATGATATTGACGTGGAGAAGACCGGGCCATTCCGCGCCCACAGCCCTGTGCGCGTCGAGGAACTCCTGTTCGCGACCCGGCTTGACGCGAAAACGGACGGCGTTGAAGGCAGTCATGATTTTCTCCTTGCCATGCGATCCAGAAACAGAGCCCGGCTATTTGACGGAAATCATCACGGGCTTGTCGTTCGTGCCGGGGCAGATCACGTAGCCGACATTCGCCAGATGAACTTCACTTGGTTCGGAAACTGACAGCATGGCGCTCTGTTGACAAGCGCCGGTCGTTGTTAGTTGGCTGGTAATGCCTTGGCGTTCATTTTCAATCGCAAGACCGCGACTAAAAAAACCGATATTCTACCGGCGGCGTGCGAACCTTATGCGAAGCCGCAATGCCGGTTTGAACTTCAGCCCAATCCCATTACACACGAGGCGTCCGATAACGGAGATTCGCATGCCCAATCTCGACGCTGCCCTGGCTCGTGTCGACGCCAATCGCGAAGCGGCGCTGCAGCGGCTTTTCGGACTGCTGGAAATCAAGTCGGTGTCGACCGATCCCGCCTATGCGGAAGAATGCGCCCGCGCGGCGGCGTGGCTGGCGAGTGAATTGCAGGGTCTCGGGTTTGCCGCGTCCGTACGCCCGACATCAGGTCACCCCATCGTCATCGGCCACCTCAAGGCGCCGCGCCGCGATGTGCCGCACGTGCTGTTTTACGGCCATTACGACGTGCAGCCTGCCGATCCCCTGGAACTGTGGACGAGCCCGCCGTTCGCGCCGCGCATGGAAACAGTTGACGGCGCGGACCGCATCCTCGCGCGCGGCGCCTCCGATGACAAAGGCCAGTTGCTGACGTTCTTGGAGGCCTGCCGGGGTTTTATCGAGAGCGGCGGCGCGCCCTGCGACATCACTGTGTTGTTTGAGGGCGAGGAGGAATGCGGCTCGAAATCCCTGCCGGCTTTCCTCGCCGCCAACAAGCAGGAATTGCAGGCCGATCTCTGCCTCGTCTGCGACACCAACATGTGGGATCGTAAGACGCCGATGATCACCGCCATGCTGCGCGGCCTGGCGCTCGAAGAAGTGGTGTTGCGCGGCGCCTCGCGCGATCTGCACTCAGGCTTGTTCGGTGGCGCCGCCGTCAATCCGGTGCATGTGCTGGCGAAAATCATCGCGGATTTGCATGACGCCTCTGGCGCCATTGCGCTGCCGGGTTTCTACGACGGCGTGACGGAGTTGCCGGAAGACGTGGCGGAGCAGTGGCGCAAGCTGCCCTTCGACGGCAAAAAATTTCTCGGCGCCGTCGGGCTCTCGACACCGGCGGGCGAAAGCGGCCGCAGCGTGCTTGAAATGATCTGGTCGCGCCCGACCTGCGACGTCAACGGCATCGTTGGCGGCTACACGGGCGCCGGCTCCAAAACCGTTCTGCCGGCGCAGGCCAGCGCCAAATTCTCGTTTCGGCTGGTTGGCAAGCAGAACCCTGAAAAAATCCTCGAAGCTTTCCGCGCTTTCGTGCGCCAACGACTGCCGGCCGATTGCAAGGTGGAGTTCATCTCGCACGGCGCCTCGCCCGCCCTGCAGCTTCCCGCCTCGTCCGAGGCGATGAGCCGCGCCCAACGCGCCCTGGCGCGCGAGTGGGGCAAGGAATGCGTCGTCGGTGGCTCCGGCGGCTCCATCCCCATCGTCGGCGACGTCAAACGCGATCTCGGCATGGACACCCTGATGATCGGCTTCGCTCTCGAAGACGACCGGATTCATTCACCCAACGAGAAGTATGAAGTGACGAGCTTCCACAAGGGCGCACGCAGTTGGGCGCGGATACTGGATGCGCTGGCGGGGTAGGGGGGCGGGCAGAGCCTTAGCCGCGCCCTAACGTGTTTTTTAAAGGGGGAAAGTTCGAGATGTATCGCATCAGAACTTTATGCAATGTTGGACGCTAAGAGTCTATCCGGAAACATTACGCTGGGTTGCATAACTTTCTCAACATGAGCCGGATGGAGGACAAACGCAGGAATGCGAGGGCTTTCTGATTGAAGTT
>JAYTTW010000293.1:0-15696 GCA_043744855.1 Hyphomicrobiales bacterium | reverse complement strand
CGGCGCCAGGCGAAGCCGAATATTCCCTCGGGATTGGCGCAGAGAAAGCCGAGCACGAAGACCAGTTGCCAAGCGAAGGGATTGAAGAACCAGCGGCCTTCGACCGGCCATGTCGGGAGATTCGCGCCCGTCCACAGGACGACGACGTAAGCGCTCATCGACAGCGCCAAGACCAGCCATTTATTGTATCGCTCAAGGAAAACCACTGCCGGGGCGATCACCATCAACACCACGTAAAGCGGCAATATATCGAAATAGCTGAGCTGGTGTGTCATGATCGCAACGCCGAGCTGGGCTTCCAGCGGCGCCTCGAAGACCAGCGCGGCGTTGTTCCATTCGAGCACCAGGGAATCCTTCAGGATTATGGCGCCAGCCGCAGTCATCGCGAGGGCGGTGGCGGTGACAAAGAGTTGCGCGATGTAGATCGTGAAAGCTCGCGATTCCAGGCGCAACGTCGTCCGCAGCAGGCTCTGCTTGCGGCTGCCTGAGGTGACGATGCGCAGCGACCATCCCGCCAGAAATACGAAAACCTCGGCGGCGTCGGAAGTGCCGATGTGCTGGTAGGTGTAGTTTTCATAGAAGAAGCCCGGGATGTGATCGATAAAGATCATCACCAGGGCGAGGCCGCGCCAGAAATCGATGTCGTTGGGCGGCCGCATTAAATGGTTTCCCGCCAAGGGTTCCCGCCAAGGGTTCCCGAAAAGAGTTCCCGAAAAGGGTTCCCTGCAAGTCTTTCCCGCCAGACACGCGGCGAGGCAGCCTCGGAGCGCAACTCAATCGAGTCAGGGGATGCAGGATTGGCTGCGTCGTTGCAAGCGCGTTTCACCCTGCAGCGGCGCGGCTCGATGAACGCTTCGTTAACCTTAACAACAGCTAATGAAAGGGCCAGCCGAAGCGTCCCGTTTCGACTCACTTTCCATTTGACGCCCATAATAGCCCATGCTATCCCAAATCATCCCGTTTGAAGTTGCGTTCGGAACAGGACAGCGCCGTCAACGGGCCTTCCCGCGACGTCTCTCCTGGCCCCCGAACCCTGCCTCTCGAAGGGTCGCTTTCTTCGCCGTGTGCGGGCCAAGCGTCGGTAGGCGTGGCGTGAGTGCGCGAAGGGTGCGTGGGCAAAAGGTGAGTGGGCGCCTTGGAGCGGTTTGTCTCGAATTTCACCAACCGGCTCGATGCGAAGGGTCGTGTTTCCATCCCGGCGCCGTTTCGGGCGGTGCTGGCGCGGGACGGATTCGACGGCTTGTATGTGCATCCTTCCCTCGATGTGGAGGGGATCGACTGCGGCGGACACGCGCTGCTGCAGGAGATCGACGAACTGCTGGGTACGTTGTCGCCCTATTCGGAAGAGCGCGACATGTTTTCGACCGCGTTGCTGGGCGCCAGCGAGGTGCTGAAAGTCGACCCGGAAGGACGGGTCATTCTGAGCGAAAGTTTGAAGGCCTACGCGGGCGTCTCGGCAGAGATCACCTTTGTGGGTCAGGGGCACAAGTTTCAAATCTGGGAGCCAAGCAGGTTCCGTGCGCACATGGACGAGGCCAGAAACCGCGTGCGCGACCTACGGAAACAGCTCAGCTCCCGACACGCGGCGGCGCCACCGCCGCGGCCTCCAGGAGCACGGGAATGACAGCGGGCGGCGGCGACGATGCAAGTCTCGCCGCAGGCGGACCGGCCCGGCACATTCCCGTGCTCCTTGAGGAGGTTCTGGCGGCGCTTTCGCCGCAGCCGGGCGGCCTGTATCTCGATGCAACCTTTGGCGCCGGCGGCTATTCGCGATCTCTGCTGGATCGTGGCGGCCGGGTGTTGGCGCTGGATCGCGATCCCCAGGCGATCCTCGCCGCGCAGCGCCAGGTCGATGCAGCCAAAGGTGCGCTGGTGCTGGTCGAGGCGCGTTTTTCGGCGTTGCAGACAGTCAGCGCCGCACACGGTTTTTCCGGCTTCGACGGCGTCACCTTCGATGTCGGCGTCTCGTCCATGCAGATCGACGAGGCGGCGCGCGGGTTTTCGTTCCGGCACGATGGGCCGCTCGACATGCGCATGGCTAGTGTTGGCGAAAGCGCCGCCGACATAGTCAACGGCGGCAGCGCCGAACGGCTGGCCGATATCCTCTATCACTATGGCGAGGAGCGACAGGCGCGCCGCATCGCGCGCGCCATCGTGCACGACCGCGAGGCGCAACCTTTTACCTCAACCTTGCAACTGGCTGGCATGGTGGCCCGCGTGGCGCCGGCCAAACCCACCGAGATTCATCCAGCGACCCGGACATTCCAGGCGCTGCGTATCGCGGTCAATGACGAACTGGGCGAACTGGTCAACGGCCTCGTTGCGGCGGAGGCTGTGCTGGCGCCGGGCGGACGTTTGGCGGTGGTGACGTTTCACTCGCTTGAAGACCGCATCGTCAAGCAATTCTTCGCCGCGCGGGCGAGTCTCGGCAAAACGCCGTCGCGCCTGTTGCCCGGCGAGCCGGCGCGGCGCGAGGCGACATTTACGCAAAGCGACCGGCACGTCATCAGTGCCAGCCAACACGAGATCGCGGCCAACCCCCGCGCCCGCTCGGCGAAATTGCGCTGGGCGCAACGCACACACGGGCCGGCGCGCGGCGTCGATGCGAAGTTGCAGGGGTTGGCGAGCCTGCCCAATCACAACGAACGGAGGCGCTGACGTGTTACGCTGGCTCAACGTTGTCGCGGTCGCCGCCCTGTTGGGTTCCGCCGCCTACGCCTATTCGATCAAATACGAGACGGTGCGGTACTCGGCGGAAATCAGCCGCATGCAGCACGCCATCCAGCGCGAGAAAGATGCGCTGAGCCTGCTCAAGGCGGATTACGCCTGGTTGAGCCGCCCCGGCCGCATCCAGCAACTGGCCGAGCGCCATCTCGATCTGCAGAACCTGTCGATTGAGCAATTCGCCAGCCCGGCGAGCTTGCCGGACAAAGCCTCGAAGTCCGATCTCATCGGTCGCAAGCTCGAGGCGCTCGGACTGGCGGATCTCGCGCCGTCGCCGGCGCTGGTGTCGAACCCAGGTTCAAATTCTGCGTCGGCGCCGACGCGTGCGCCACGGTGAGCCCGATGCAGCAGACGCCACAACCAGAGTTGCCACTGGCGCCGCCAGACGTCGACGCCGAAGCTGCGGCGCCGGCGGCCGCGCCAAAGCGATCATTGCTGGCGCGCGCCAGAACGCTCCTCGGCGACCTCTTCCAGACGCGCCTCGCCAAAAGCACCATGCGCATTCGCCTCGTGGCTGTCGGCTTCGCGCTGCTCTACTCGGTTATCGGCGGCAAGCTCGTCTACCTCGCCTTCAAGCCCGATCCACAGAGCTTGCGGCGGGCCGCATCGGAAGCGGTTTCGCGGCCCCGGCCTGACGTGGTGGACCGCAATGGCGAGGTGCTGGCGACAGACGTGAAGATCATGTCGGTGTTCGCCGAACCGCGTCGCATTATCGACAAGGACGAAGCGGTCGAGTTGCTCACCGCGGTTCTTCCCGACGTCAACGCGCGCGAGTTGCGCGAGCGGCTCGGTTCGCGCAAGGGGTTCATCTGGGTCAAGCGCGCCATCAAGCCGAAAGAGCAGGAAGAAGTTTTCCGGCTTGGCCTGCCGGGCGTCGGCTTTCTGCCCGAACACAAGCGCATCTACCCCAACGGCCCGCTCGCCGCGCACGTGCTGGGCTTTACCAACGTCGATAACATCGGCATCGCTGGCATCGAGAAATATATCGACAATCAGGGCCTCGGCGAACTGAGCGACGCTGGCTTCAAGATGGAAGCCGCCGACCTGAAACCCGTGCAACTGTCGATTGATTTGCGCGTCACCCACGCGGTGCGCGATGAACTCGCCAAGGGTATGGAGAAATTCAAGGCGAAGGGCGGCGCCTCGGCCATTCTCGACGTCAACACCGGCGAAATCATCGCGCTCGCCTCGCTGCCTGATTACGATCCCAACAAGCCAACAGATGCGCTGGAGCCGACCCGCATCAACCGGATGAATGTTGGCGTCTACGAAATGGGCTCGACCTTCAAGGCGATCAGCATCGCGATGGCGCTTGAAGCCAACAAGGTCAATCTCAACTCGCGCATCGACGCGCGCGCCTCGTTGCGTTACGGCAGCTTCAAGATTGGCGATTTTCACGCGCAGAACCGCATCCTGAGCGTGCCGGAGGTTTTCACTTATTCATCCAACATCGGCGCCGCCAAAATGGCGTTGATGGTGGGCGTCGAAGGGCACAAGGCGTTCCTGCGCAAAATGGGCCAGCTGGATCGCCTGCGCACGGAATTGCCGGAAAGCGCCGAGCCGCTCATTCCAAAACACTGGTCGGAATTGAACACCATCACCATCGCCTTTGGACAGGGCCTCAACGTCGCCGCATTGCAGGCGATGATGGCGGTGGGCGCGCTGACCAACGGTGGCCAGCTCATCAAGCCGACGTTTCTGCGTCGCGACGAGGCCACGGCCCGGAGCGGCGCGCCGCGAGTGGTGCGGCCGGAGGTTTCCGAGGCGGTGCGATATCTGATGCGGCTCAACGCCGAAAAAGGCTCCGCCAAGTCGGTCGACATACGCGGCTACTTCGTCGGCGGCAAAACCGGCACGGCTGACAAACTGGTGCACGGCCATTACGCCAAGGATCGCGTCTTCACGACGTTCATGGCGATCGCGCCAGCCGACAAGCCGCGCTATCTTTTTTTTACGCTGATGGATGAACCGCAGGGCTTGCCGGAAACCCACGGCTATCGCACGGCGGCGTGGAACGCGGGCGCCGTCACCGGCAAAATCATCGAGCGCGTCGCGACGCTGCTCAATCTGCCGCCGCGTCTGGATTTGCCGACGGCGCCGTTTCCGCTGCTGGCGCGCCTGGGCTACGGCTTCGTCAACACGCCCTCGCATGGTGGAGGCCATTAGAAAGTGACGACGGTTGGCGAACTCTTTTCGCAGGAGACGCGTGGCGGCATCGGCGCGCTGCCGGTCGCCGGCGTGACTGCGGACAGCCGGCAGGTGAAGCCGGGATTTGTGTTCTTCGCGGTGGCAGGCGCCAAAGCCGACGGGATGAAGTTTGCTGAAGCGGCGGTTCACGCGGGCGCCATCGCGGTGGTCGCTGAAGGCGATGCAGGCGACGTCATTGGCGGCGCGCCGGTGATTGGCGTGGCCGACGTGCGCGCCGCGCTGTCGCATGCGGCGGCGAAAATTTACCCCCGGCAACCCGGCACGGTGGTGGCAATTACCGGCACCAGCGGCAAGACTTCGACGGCGGCGTTCACGCGCCAGATTTATAGCCGACTCGGTCGCGCCGCTGCGGCGCTGGGCACCACCGGGGTCGTGAAACCGTCGGGCGAAACATATGGGTCGCTGACGACGCCGGATCCTGTCACGTTACATAGAACGCTGGATGAACTCGCCGCTGAAGGCGTTACGCACCTCGCCATGGAAGCGTCGTCGCACGGGCTCGACCAGCGGCGGCTCGACGGCGTGCGGCTGGCGGCGGCGGCGTTCACCAATCTGTCGCGCGATCATCTCGATTATCATCCAACGGCTGCGCACTACCTTGCGGCGAAGATGCGATTGTTCGATACGCTGCTGCCACGCGGCGCGCCCGTCGTGATCGACGCAGACAGTGATGTCGCGACGCAAGTCCGGGCTGTTTGCGAGGCGCACGGGCATCGCGTACTCGCCGTCGGGCGGCGCGGCGATGGCATTGCGTTGACGCAAATCCGGGCCGACGCGGACGCGATGCGCATTGAAGTGCGGCATGCCGATGTGAATTACGCCGTGCGCTTGCCCTTGTCGGGCGAATTCATGGCGTCCAACGCGCTTGTCGCGGCGGGCTTGTGCATTTCCACGGGGGAGGCGCCGGCGCAGGTATTCGCCGCGCTCGAAACACTGAGCGGTGCGCCGGGGCGGCTGGAGCGGGTTGGCGAACGATTGGGCGCGCCAATTTTTGTCGACTATGCGCATAAACCCGACGCGCTTGAAAAAGTGCTCGGCGCTCTGCGGCCGATCGCCAGCGGACGGCTGATTGTGGTGTTCGGTTGCGGCGGCGACCGCGACGTTGGCAAACGGCCGATCATGGGCGAGATCGCCGCGCGCTGTGCGGATGTCGTGTTCATCACCGACGACAATCCACGCTCCGAAAACCCCGCCGCCATCCGCGCCGCCATACTCGCTGCGGCGCCCGGCGCCATCGAGATTGGCGACCGCGCTGGCGCAATCACTCAAGCGGTGGGCGCGTTGCGGGCTGGCGATGCGCTGGTTGTCGCCGGCAAGGGACACGAATCCGGCCAAATCGTTGGCGATACGGTGCTGCCGTTTTCCGACCGCGACGCGGTGTTGTCGGCGTTGCAGGAAATCGGCGCATGAACCGGGGCATGAACCAAGGCTTGAACGAAACGTATCTGTGGTCCGGGTTCGCCTTGGTGACGCAGCTTTGCGCGCGGGTGCGCGGGCGCACGCCGCAAGGCGTCACGGGCATCTCCATTGATACGCGCAGCTTGCAACCGGGCGATCTGTTTTTCGCGATCCAGGGCGAGGCGAGCGATGGCCACGATTACGTCGGCGCCGCGCTGGCGAAGGGCGCCGCCGCTGTTGTCATCGACGAAAAACACGCCGACACGGTGCGCGACGAGGGCGCCACGTACATCGTCGACGATGTGCTTGCCTCGATGGAGAAGCTCGGTCGTGCGGCGCGCCAGCGTTGCACTGGGTCTGTCATCGCGGTCACCGGCTCGGTCGGTAAAACCGGCGTCAAAGAGGCCTTGCGCACGACGCTTTCGCGACATGGCGAGACGCACGCTTCCGCCGCCTCCTACAACAATCACTGGGGCGTTCCGTTGTCGCTGGCGCGAATGTCGGGCTCGACGCGTTTTGGCGTTTTCGAGATTGGCATGAACCACGCGGGCGAGATCACGCCGCTGACCGGCATGGTTTCGCCGGATGTCGCCATTGTCACGACGATTGCGCCGGTGCATCTGGAACACTTTGGTTCGCTGACCGATATCGCCGAGGCCAAGGCGGAGATTTTTTCGGGCCTCGTCGAAGGCGGCGCTGCGGTTATCAATCGCGACATCGAGCAGTTCGGCTTGCTGGCTTCGCGGGCGCTGCGCGGGCGCAACGTCGACGTGCTGACGTTTGGCGAACACGAAGCGGCGGATGCGCGTTTGCTGTCGGTAACGGGCGAGGACGCCGGCTCGCGCGTCGCGGCGCGGATTCTGGGCGAAGACATTTCGTTCTACATCGGCGCGCCCGGCAAACACCTCGCGATGAATTCCATGGCGGTGCTGCTGGCCTGCGCGCGGGTTGGCGTGAGCGCGCGCGAGGCGGCGCAAGGCCTTGGTGATTTTGCCGCGCCCGCCGGACGCGGCCAGCGTTTACAGTTGCGCGTTGGTGATGGGGCGCTCACCTTGATCGATGAAAGTTACAACGCCAACCCAACGTCGATGCGGGCTGCGCTGGCGCTGCTTGGCGAGTGTGCGCCGCAGGGCGAGGGCCGGCGCATCGCGGTACTCGGCGACATGCTGGAACTTGGGGCCCAAGCCGAAACCCTGCATCGCGACATCGCGTCAACGATCCTCGAGCGCGATGTCGATCTGGTCTTCGCCGCAGGCCCGATGATGCGGCATCTGCATGATGCGTTGCCGGCTGGCAAACGCGGTGGTTGGTCGGCAACTTCCGCCGCTCTGGAGGCGGCTTTGAAGGAAGCGCTTGCGCCTGACGATGTGGTGATGGTCAAAGGCTCCAACGGCAGCCGCATGGGGCCGATTGTGACTGCACTGAAACAACATTTTTGCGCCGACGGGCCAGGTTGAAGGGATCCAAATGCTGTCTTTTCTTACGGATTTTTCCAGTGTTTTCGGCCCGTTCAATCTGTTTCGCTACATCACGTTTCGCACTGCGGGCGCCACCGCGACAGCGTTGTTCTTTGTGTTTTTCTTTGGCCCTTCGATGATCGCCGCGCTGCGGCTCAAACAAGGCAAGGGTCAACCCATTCGCGAAGATGGACCTGCCTCGCATCTGCTGACCAAAACGGGCACGCCGACGATGGGTGGCTTGATGATCATCGCCGGGCTGGTGGTGTCGACGTTGCTGTGGGCGAACCCCAAAAGCGCCTACGTGTGGATCGTGCTGTTCGTCACGCTCGGCTTTGGCACCATTGGTTTTTATGATGACTATCTCAAAGTCACCCGGCAGAGCCACAAGGGGCTTTCCGGCAAGGCGCGGCTGGCGGGTGAAACGGTCATCGCCATGCTCGCCGCCTATTTCATGATGGTGGCGAGCGCAACGCCGCCGGTGGCTTCGGTGGCGGATTTCTTCGCCTCGCTGAGCGCGCCGTTCTACAACCCGGCGCCGGCGACGCGGCTGGCGCTGCCGTTCATCAACGGCTACGCGATCAACCTTGGCTGGTTGTTCCTGCTGTTTGCGCCGCTGGTCATTGTCGGCTCCGGCAATGCGGTCAACATGACCGATGGTCTCGATGGCCTCGCCATCGTGCCGGCGATGATTGCGTCGGGTACTTTCGCGGCAATCGCCTACCTCGCCGGCAACCTGATTTTCTCGACGTACCTTGGCATCAACTATGTGCCGGGCGCGGGCGAACTCACGGTCGTATGCGGCGCAATGATCGGCGCGGGTCTGGGCTTTCTATGGTTCAACGCGCCGCCGGCGCAGATTTTCATGGGCGACACAGGTTCGCTGGCGCTGGGCGGCCTCATCGGCACCATCGCGGTCGCGGTGAAACACGAGATCGTGCTGGCCATCGTCGGTGGTTTGTTTGTTGTGGAAGCGCTGTCGGTCATCATTCAGGTCGGCTGGTTCAAGCGGACCGGCAAACGGGTTTTCCTGATGGCGCCGATCCATCATCACTTCGAGAAGAAGGGCTGGTCCGAGCCGCAAATCGTCGTCCGCTTCTGGATTATTTCGTTTGTTCTCGCGTTGATTGGCCTCGCAACCCTCAAGGTCAGGTGATGACGCCGGCGCTGACGTTCGCAGGACGCAAGGTTGCGCTGTTTGGCCTCGGCGGCTCGGGGCTGGCGAGCGCGCGCGCACTGGCGGCCGGCGGCGCTGAGGTCAGCGCGTGGGACGATAATTCCGCCTCGCGCGACAAGGCTGCGGCGAGCGGAATTCCGGTTGTGGATTTGAACGTGGCGGACTGGCGCGCGTTTGACAGCCTGCTGTTGTCGCCGGGGGTTCCTTTGACGCACCCGCAGCCGCACTGGACGGTTTTACGCGCCCGCGAGGTGGGGGTGGAGGTTATCGGCGACATCGAAGTTTTCTGCCGCGAGCGGGCGCGGCTTGCGCCCGGATCGCCGTTCGTCGCCATCACCGGCACCAACGGCAAATCGACGACGACGGCGCTGGTGGCGCACATCCTGCGCGGGGCCGGCAAGGATGTGCAAATGGGGGGCAATATTGGCGTGGCGATTCTGGCGCTGGAGCCGCCGGCGCCGGGGCGATATCACGTCATCGAATGTTCCTCGTTCCAGATCGATCTCGCGCCATCGCTGCGGCCCGGTGTCGGTGTGCTGCTCAATTTGACGGGCGATCATCTCGACCGCCACGGCGATATGGCGACGTACGCTGGCGTCAAGCAGCGCCTCGTCGAAGCGGCGGATTTCTCCGTCATCGGCGTCGACGACCATTTTTGCGCGCGCATTTATGCGCAATGCGCGGCGCGTCCTGCGGCGGCGTGCGTGCCGGTCAGCCAGCACATGCCGACGTTGCCGGGCGCGGTGCGCTGGCGCGATGCGGAGGGCCGCGAACAGCTTGTTGAAGCGCGGCATGAAGGGGCGCGCATTTCGCCCGGCGGAATGCCCAATCTGCGCGGCGCGCACAACTGGCAGAACGCTGCGGCGGCTTATTCGGTCTGCGCGCATCTTGGCGTTGCGCACGACGACATCGTCAACGGTCTCATCACCTATCCCGGCCTGCCGCATCGCATGGAAGTCGTGGCGCAGCGCAATCGCGTGCTCGTCGTCAATGATTCCAAAGCGACCAACGCCGATGCGACGGAAAAAGCCTTGCTGTCCTACAACGACATTTTCTGGATTGCTGGCGGGCAGCCAAAAGCCGGCGGCATCGAGCCGTTGCGGGCGTTGTTTGGGCGCGTCCGCAAGGCTTACCTTATCGGTGAGGCGAGCGACGCGTTCGCCCGCACGCTGCAAGGCGCGGCGCCCTATGAAGCCTGCGTCACGCTCGACGCGGCGCTCGAGCGCGCGGCGCGCGATGCGTTGGCGAGCGAGGCTGCCGAGCCGGTTGTGCTGCTGTCGCCGGCCTGCGCGTCCTACGACCAGTTCGCCAATTTCGAAGCGCGCGGAAACCGTTTTCGCGAGCTAGCCCAGGCGCTGCCATCGCGCACCGCCAACGCCTGAGGAGAGCAAAATGGCATCGCGCGCTGAACGATCCTGGTTTGCCGACTGGTGGTGGACCGTCGACCGCTGGCTGCTCACCGCCCTCGGCGGATTGATGGTGCTGGGACTGGTGCTGACGTTGGCGGGTTCGCCGGCGGTGGCCGAGCGACTGGGCCTGCCGCCGTTCCATTTCGTCAACCGCCAGTTCGCCTATCTGGTGCCGGCGGCGCTGCTGATGATTGCAACCTCTTTCCTGCCGCCACGGCTGGTGCGGCGCGCGGCGCTGCTGGTGTTTGTCGTCGGCATGGCGCTGATTGTCGCGGCGCTGTATTTTGGCGTCGAGGTGAAAGGCGCGCGGCGCTGGATTTTTGGCGTGCAGCCGTCGGAGTTCGTCAAGCCGGCGTTCGTGGTTCTGGTGGCGTGGGCGTTCTCGGAAGGCGGTCGCGGGCGCAACGTGCCAGCCAACACGATCGCCGTTACATTGTTGCCGCTGACCATCATTCCGCTCATGCTGCAGCCGGATTTCGGCCAGACCATGCTGATTTCGCTGGTGTGGGCGGCGCTGTTTTTCATGGCGGGGCTACACTGGTTCTGGGTCGCGGGGATCGGCGGCGTTGGCGCTGCCGGGGTGCTCGTCACCTACAAGTTCGTGCCGCACGTGCGGGCGCGCATCGAGAAGTTCATCGATCCCTCGGTCAATGGCTCACCCGGCGATACCTTTCAGGTCGATACCGCGATGGAGAGCTTCATTTCAGGAAGCTGGTTTGGTAAAGGGCCGGGCGAGGGGACGTTGAAACGCGTCTTGCCGGACAGTCACACAGATTTCATCTTCGCGGTCACCGGCGAAGAGTTTGGCGTGCTTTTCTGTCTGTTCATGGTCGGCGTTTTCGCCTTCGTGGTGTTGCGCGTGCTTTTGCAATCGTCGAACAACGTCAATCCGTTTTGCCGCTTCGCCTCGGCCGGACTGGTGATGCTGTTCGGTTTGCAGAGCGCCATCAACATGGCGGTGAATTTGCGCCTGATGCCGGCCAAGGGTATGACCTTGCCATTCATTTCCTATGGCGGCTCCTCACTGGTTTCGGTGGCGCTTTGCATGGGATTTCTCATCGCATTGACGCGCAAGCGGCCGCAGTCCGAAATGCTGCCGCGCGCCGAGCCTCAGGGGTAACTGGATTTGGGTGACGGGCTGAGCCAACGCGCTGTGCTGCTGGCTGCCGGGGGCACCGGCGGCCATTTGTTTCCGGCGCATGCGCTGGCGCTCGCCTTGGCGAAGCGGGGCGTCGCGGTCGAACTTGTGTCCGATACGCGGGCGCTGAAGTTTGGGGCGCAGTTCCCGGCCCGCGCCGTACACGGCATTCCTTCGGCGACACCCTATAGCGGAAGCTGGCTGGCGAAGATCGTGGCGGCGTTCACCTTGGCGCGCGGTGCGCTGGCGGCGCGCAAGCTGTTGCGCGAGAGGCAGCCGCTGGCGGTGGTCGGCTTTGGCGGCTACCCCACGGTGCCGCCTTTGGTGGCGGCGGTGCACTTGAAAGTTCCCACCATTTTGCACGAGCAGAACGCGGTCATGGGCCGCGCCAACCGTTTTTTGAGCGGCAGCGCGACAGCCATCGCGGCAGGCTTTGCCGACATGAGCGGGCTCGACGCAGGCCTGCAAAGCAAGCTGAGCTTTGTCGGCAATCCCCTGCGCCCGATGGTGCTGGAGGCGGCGGCGCTGCCCGCGCCAACCGGCGAGGATGGCTTGCTGCACTTGCTGGTCACCGGCGGCAGCCAGGGCGCGCGCGTGATGTCAGACGTGACGCCGCAAGCCATCGCCAGTCTGCCCGCCGAAGCGCGAGCCAGGTTGCGCGTCGTGCAGCAGGCGCGTCAGGAAGATTGCGAACGCGTCGCCGCCGCCTACACGGCAGCCGGCGTTGTGCATGAGGTTGCGGCTTTCTTCGATGATTTGCCGTTGCGCATGGCCGCCGCGCAACTCGTTATTGGCCGCGCCGGGGCCAGCACCGTGTGCGAACTCGCGGCGGTGGGACGGGCGTGCATTCTGGTGCCGCTGCCCGGAGCGCTCGATCAGGATCAGGCCGGCAACGCGGCGGTTCTGGCCAAGCCGGGCGCCGCCGACGTGCTGACGCAGGCGGAATTCACGCCGGAGCGCCTTGCCGGGTTGTTGCGTGAGGCGCTCGAAGCGCCCGATGTCTTGACGGAACGCGGCCAGGCGGCCAAGACCGTGGGCGTGCTGGATGCGGCGGACCGGCTCGCCGCGCTGGTCATTCGCGTCGCCAACATTCAGCTCTGAGAGATTGCAATGAAACTGCCGCGCGAAACCGGCGCCATACATTTCGTCGGCATCGGCGGCATTGGCATGTCGGGCATCGCCGAAGTGCTGCTCAACCTCGGTTACGAAGTGCAGGGGTCTGACGCCAGCGACAGCGCCAATGTGCGGCGGCTGCGCGACCGGGGCGCGACAATTCATGTCGGTCACGACGCCAAACATCTTGGCAAGGCTGGCGTCGTTGTGGTTTCGACCGCCATCCAGCGCGACAATCCGGAATTGTCGGCAGCGCGCGAGCGTCGCCTGCCGGTGGTGCGCCGCGCCGAAATGCTGGCCGAGCTGATGCACCTCAAAGAATGCGTCGCTGTCGCGGGCACGCACGGCAAGACGACGACGACATCGCTGGTCGCAACGTTGCTCGACAAGGGCGGCTTTGATCCGACCGTCATCAACGGCGGCATCTTCAACGCCTACGGCACCAACGCGCGGCTGGGCGCCGGCGAATGGATGGTGGTGGAGGCCGATGAAAGCGACGGCACGTTTTTGAAGCTGCCCGCCGATATCGCGATTGTCACCAACATCGATCCCGAACATCTCGATCATTTCAAGACGTTCGATGCAGTCAAAGAGGCGTTTCTGACGCTCGTCGAAAACCTGCCGTTTTACGGTTTCGCCGTGATGTGTCTCGATCATCCCACGGTGCAGGAACTGGTCGGTCGCATCGAGGACCGGCGCGTCATCACCTATGGCGAAAACCCGCAGGCCGACGTGCGGCTTCTGGATGTCGATCTGACCGGCGGCGTCTCGCATTTCAGCGTGCTGATCCGCGACCGCAAAACTTCGCGCGCGACGTTTCTCGAGCAACTGGCGTTGCCGATGCCGGGCCACCACAATGCGCTCAACGCCACGGCGGCAATCGCGGTGGCGCATGAGCTGGGCATGGGCGAGGCGGCGATCCGCGCGGCATTGGCGGGGTTTGGCGGCGTCAAACGACGCTTCACCAAAACCGGCGAGTGGCAAGGCGTGCAGTTCTTTGATGATTACGCGCATCATCCGGTCGAGATTTCCGCCGTGCTGCGTGCGGCGCGCGCCTCAACCAGGCAGAAAGTCGTCGCCATCGTACAGCCGCATCGCTACACGCGGCTGCAATCGCTGTTTGAACAGTTTTCCACCTGCTTCAACGACGCCGATGCGGTTGTTGTCGCGGATGTTTATCCGGCGGGCGAAAAACCCATCGAAGGCATCGACCGCGCGCATCTCGTCGCGGCGATAAAGGCGCATGGCCACCGCAATGTCGTCGGCCTTGAGGCGCCCGACCAACTCGCCGGCCTCATTCGCGGCATGGCGGAAGCCGGCGATTACGTGTTGTGCATGGGCGCCGGCGACATCACCCGATGGGCCTATGCTTTGCCGGGCGATCTCGCCGCCGGGAAAGGCGCGTGAGTTTTCCCGACATCACCGCGAGCCTCGCCGAAGGCGCGCCGGGTTTGCGCGGGAGCCTCACCGCCAACGCTCCGCTGGCGCCCTACACATGGTTTCGCGTCGGCGGCCCGGCGCAGGTGTTGTTCACGCCGGCTGACGAGGCGGATCTGGTGACGTTCATGCAGGCGCTGCCGGCGCAAACGCCGGTCACGGTCATTGGCCTTGGCTCCAACCTGATCGTGCGCGACGGCGGCGTGCCGGGCGTTGTCGTGCGGCTCGGGGGCAAGGGGTTCAACGCCATTGAACCGCTCGGCGAAGCGCAGATACGTGCGGGCGCGGCGGTGCCGGACATGATGCTGGCGCGCGCGGCGGCGCAGGCCGGCATTGCGGGGCTTGAGTTTTATCGCGGCATACCCGGCGCCGTTGGCGGCGCGCTGCGTATGAACGCCGGCGCCCACGGCGGCGAAACCTGCGATGTTTTTGTTTCGGCGCGCGGCGTCGACCGGGCTGGCGACGTACGTACATTTGACCTTGCCGAAATGGGATTTTCGTATCGCCACTGCACGGCGCCCGACGATGTGATTTTCACCAGCGCGACGTTTCAGGGGCGCGCCGGCGAGACCGCCGCCATCACGGCTGAAATGGAGCGCATCACCAGCGCGCGCGAAACCTCGCAGCCGATCCGCGAGAAGACCGGCGGCTCAACGTTCGCCAACCCCAAGCCGCAGAGCGCCTGGAAGCTGATTGATGCCGCAGGTTGTCGCGGGCTTGTGATTGGCGACGCGCAGGTGAGCGAAATGCACTGCAATTTCCTGATCAACCGGGGCGCGGCAAGCGCCGCCGACATTGAGGGGCTGGGCGAGGAAGTGCGGCGCCGGGTGCGCGAACATTGCGGGGTGGAGTTGCGGTGGGAGATACGGCGGATCGGGGTGGTGCGTTAACCCTCTCCCATGGGGAGAGGGTCGGCCTGAAAGGCCGGGGTGAGGGGTTGCATCCCAGTTATTCGCCGGACCGCCTTGCGTTTCGCAGCGCCAGCTTACACAGGTTGTCACCCCTCATCCGGTCGGCTTTGCCGACCACCTTCTCCCTATGGGAGAAGGACGGCGGGCATTGTTGTAATTTTGATCGAGGCTTTTATTGATGGTCAGGTCGCCTGCCGGCAACACGCTCTATTACGGCGACAATCTTGCGATTCTGCGGGAGTATGTTGCGGACGAAAGCGTTGATCTCGTTTATCTCGATCCGCCTTTCAACTCCAATGCGACCTACAATGTTCTGTTCAAGGCGCCGGATGGCCACCAATCGCAGGCGCAGATCGAGGCGTTCGACGATACGTGGCACTGGACCGCCAGCGCCGAGCAGGCTTTCGACGAGGTGATGCGGTCGGGAAATTCCGACGCAGCCACCATGCTGCACGCCATGCGGCAGTTTCTCGGCACGAACGACATGATGGCCTATCTGGCGATGATGGCGGTGCGGCTGATCGAACTGCATCGCGTGCTGAAGCCGACGGGGTCGCTGTATCTGCACTGCGATCCGACGGCGAGCCATTATCTGAAGATTTTGCTGGATGCGGTGTTTGGGAGGGGGTGCTTCCTGAACGAGATCGTTTGGAAGCGCACCCACGCGCATGGCTCATCGCAAAGATATGGACCGGTCCACGACATTATATTCTACTATGCGAAG
>JAYTTW010000292.1:0-4020 GCA_043744855.1 Hyphomicrobiales bacterium | reverse complement strand
CACCACAGGCTGTCCGTCGAGACGCGCGAACGTGCGCGGCTCCGTAGAGTCGTCGGTGACCTCGCCGAGATCGCCAAGCCGCACTTTGCGCCCGCCCGAAAGAAAAATGGAGGTGTCAGCCAAAGCCTCGACGGTTCGCGCGCTGGCGATGGTGCGGATCGCTTGTTCCTGCCCCGCCACTTCGCCGCGACCCCCTGCAAGCTTGGTGTTGGTGGCGCGCACCTGCCGGTTGACCTCCACCGCCGTGATGCCGAGCGAGGCCAGTCGATCCGGGTCCAGCGACACACGGATTTCCCGGTCAACGCCGCCAATGCGGGTTACGCTGGCGACACCCTTCGCGGTTTGCAGCCTGCGGATCGCAACGTCATCAATGAACCAGGATATTTGCTCAATGGATTTTGACTTGTTTGAAACGCCGAAGGTCATGATCGCCGCACCCTCGATTTCGAGGCGCTGTACGATGGGCTCGTCGGCGGTCTTCGGCAGGTCGGCCTTGATGCGCGCAATCGCGTCCTTCACGTCGTTGAGGGCGCGATCCACGTTGATCTCAAGGCGAAACTCCGCCGTTGTCGTGGAACTGCCGTCGGTAATCGAGGACGTCACATGCTTGACGCCGTTGATGCCGGTAATGGCGTCCTCGACCTTGCGTGTCACTTGCGTTTCAAGTTCCGCCGGCGCAGCGCCCGATTGCGTGACGCTGACCTGCACCACGGGAACGTCGATGTTGGGGAACTTGGTGATCGGCAGATCGCGGAACGACAGATATCCGACGATCATCAGGACGCCGAACAGAACCAGGGAGGGTATCGGGTTGCGGATCGACCAGGCGGAAATGTTCATGCGCATTAGCGTTCGCCCACTTGCCGGGGTGTTCCAGCTGCGGCGCCAGCGCCCGCCGCTGCCTCGACCGCGTCGCCCTCGCGCAGAAAAGCGCCGGCGCGAAGGATGACGCTTTCGCCACCGTCGAGACCGCTGACGATTTCGGCGAACCCGCCGGCGACCAGTCCCACGCTCAGTCGTCGCGTCACGACCACGCCATCGCGCACGGTTTGCGCATAGGCGCCGTCGGCATCATAGAGCACCGCGCTCGCCGGCAACGCCACGCCGTTGTGGCGGCGCGTTTCAATTTCGCCACGCGCGAAGCCGCCGATCTTGAGCTGGGAATCCGGCCCAACGGCAATCCGTACCTTGCCGAGGCGCGAGGTTCTGTCGATCTCCGGCGACACCAGCCGCACGGCGCCTTTGAGTTGCGCATCCCCGGCTGGATAGACCATGGCGGATTGTCCGGCGCGAATGGCGCTCATGCGAAAATCCGGCGCCTCGGCCTCGAGTTCGATGTCTCCACCGGCGATGATGCGGAACATCGGCTCCGCCGCCATCGAGGCGACACCGCCAATGCGCGCCGAGCGGCGCGACACGAGACCCGCCGCCGGCGCCTTCACTTCGGTCCGCACAATTTTCAGGTTGAGTTCGTCGCGCTGCGCCAAAAGGTTGACCTTGTCGGCCTGCGAAACACCCAGCCCGCGACGCGCCGAATTGAGCCGCGCCAGATTGGCGTTTTGCTCCGACATACGCTGCTCGGTTATGACTTCCGTGCCGGCGCCGGTTTTTTGCAGGGACCGGGCTCGCGCCAGCGCCGGTTCGCTCTGCGCAATCGACGCTTCAGCGAGCGAGATGGCGGCTTTTGCCTGCTCGATGGAAGCGTCGGCGCGGGCTGCCTGCGCGTCAAGCTGCCTGGCTTGCGCCAGCAAGATGTCTTTCGACAGACGCGCCAGCGCTTGGCCCTTGGCGACCTTGTCGCCCTCGTCGACCAGCAATTCCAGAATGCGCAGCCCCTCGATCTCCGGCCCGACCAAAATTTCCTCGCGCGGAACCAGCGTGCCCGTAACCCGCACGATTTCCGTAATCTCCTGGCGGCGGGCTTCGACGACGCTGACCACGGGGATTGGCGCTTTTGCGGCTGGCTTGCTGTCGGCGGCTTGTGCCGCGCCGGGCGCCAGCCAGATGAGGGCAACCGTCGCAAACATGCGAAGAATTAAAGAGGATTCGCGAAACTTCATGAGTTCACCTGCTGGAGAGAACCCGTTTCAGGTTCGCCCGTCTCGAATTCGCTAGTGCGCAGATATCTACCGATAACCTCGGTCAGGTCGTCCGCGATGGCGACGAGATCGCAAGCCGGGTCCACCGCCCGCCGCCAAAACATGCCATCGGCGATAAGGCTCATCACGGCGGCGATGCGCTCGACCGGCGCGACCGGGTTGATGCGACCGTCAAGGTGCGCCCGTCGCAAAATTCCGGTGAGCGAATTGCGGATAGCGTTATCGCATTCCGCCAACGAGTGCGCCACGGCGCGGTTGTGTACCGCCTCGGCGGCGATGGCGAGATACAACTGGGATTTGTAGGCGGGTTGCTGGAGTATGCAGGTGTTCATTACCGAGCGCATCGCCTCAATGAAATTCGAGGCGGTTGTCAAGGCCGCAAACCGCTCGATAACCTCGGTGCGATCCCGCTCGGCAATGCCGGCGATCAGCGCTTCCTTGGAATCGAAATAAAGGTACAGGGCGCCGGGGCTTACTGCCGCTCGCTGGCAGATTTTCTGCATGCTGGTGCGATGAAAACCGGCCGAGGCGAAACATAGCTCCGCTGCATCGAGAATGTGGTTCCGACGCTGTGATTGCTGATCTTGCGAAAGCTTCGGCATATGGCTCCGGGCCGAAATTGCCCACCCGGTTCATAAAAAGAATGAACGTTCGTTTTTAAGCCAATTGGTGCAGTGCGTCAAGCGGCAACATCGCTCCAGTGGCCGACAATCACTGCGCGGTAATGCCGGCGGCGGCGATAATCGGACCCCATTTGGCGATCTCGGCGGCGATGAAGGCGTCAAGATCCGCCGGGCTGCCGCCCTGCGCCGCCATCTCGAAGGTCGCCAGGTGACGGGCGCCCTCGGGGCTGGAGATCCACTCGTTCACCAACCGGTTCAGACGGCTGACGACGGCCGCCGGCGTGCCGGCCGGCGCCATCAACGCCGTCCAGGCGCTGGCGTCGAACGCCGGCAAGCCAGCCTGCGCGAAGGTCGGCACATCCGGCAGCGACGCCAGCCGCTGCGCACTGGCGATCGCCAGCCCCTGGTAGCGATGGTCTTTCAACATCGGCACGTGGCTCGGCGCGAGATCGGAAACGAGATCGATTTGACCGGCGAGCAGCGACTGAAGCAACGGCGTCGATCCGGGAAACGGCACTTGGGTAAGTTTTATGCCGGCGGCGCCCTGCATGAATTCAGAGGTGATGTGCGCCACCGAGCCATGCCCAGCCGTACCAATATTGAGCTTCCCCGGATTGGCTTTTGCATAGGCGACCATCTGCGCCATGCTGGCGAAAGGCGCGTTTTTCCGCGCCGCAATCAGCACTGGGGATTTTGCGATCAGCACGATGGCGGCGAAATCGCGGACCGGATCGTAAGGCAAATCCGCATACAGGAATTTGTTGTTGGCCTGCGGCCCGGTCGAGGTGGCCAGCAACGTGTAACCATCGGGCCGCGCGCGTGCGACAGCATTTGCGCCGATGTTGCCGGCGGCCCCGACCTTGTTTTCAACAATAAAAGGTTGTCCGGTTTTGTCGCCGAGCCGCTGCGCAACAATGCGCGCCAAGGCGTCATTGGGGCCGCCAGCCGGGTATGGCACCACCAGCGTCACCGGCTTTGTCGGCCACTCCTGCGCGCTCCCCGCATGCGCCGCCAGCCCGACCGCGAGCCCCAGCACCATGAGTATGCAACGGACAAACATGATTTCCCGTCCCTCGATTGACTTTGATTTCAAAACTGAACCCAATGCCCGCCATCGTCAAATCGCGCGACGCCGCGCAACGCTCCATGCGCCTGTTTGCGCACGAAGTCATGCCGCGCTGGGCGGCGCGCTAATCATTGGAGCGCGATGACGCTTCTTCGAATCGTCGTCGCACTCCAGGTTTTTGATTGAGCATGATCTTTTCCGAAAACCGGCGTCCACTTTTCGGGATCATGCT
>JAYTTW010000291.1:0-4024 GCA_043744855.1 Hyphomicrobiales bacterium | reverse complement strand
GATTCAATCCGCCTGCGCCGCAAGACCGCAGGATGGGACGACGACTATCTCGCCAGCCTCATCGCAGCGTGATCGCCTTCACCCGATTCCCCTGGGATCGAGGTTAGCGCCCGGTTGATCGCAAAGCACGCGCCAAGCCTACGTCGCGCCAGGCTTTTACAGCCTCACCAACGCAGGATCGCCGAGGCCCAGGTAAACCCACCACCCATGGCCTCGATCATGACCAGTTGACCGCGTTGGATGCGGCCGTCCTCGACCGCAGTCGCCAGCGCCAGGGGAATCGAGGCAGCCGACGTATTGCCGTGCATGGCGACCGTCTTGACGATTTTGGACGGCGCGATGTGCAGCTTTGCAGCCGACGCATCGATGATGCGTTCATTGGCCTGATGCGGCACAAACCAGTCGAGGTCATCGGGGCCTATGCCGGTCGCCTCGAAGGCGTCCCGCATCACGTCGGTCACCATGCCGACAGCGTGGCGAAACACATCCTTGCCGATCATCCGCAAGTGCCCGACGGTTTGCGTCGTGGACGGACCGCCGTCGACATAAAGTTTTTCGCGATGGCGACCATCCGAGCGCAGTTTTGTCGTCAGCACGCCGCGATCCGCCGTTGTGCCGGCGCCCTCGCCTGCCTCCAGCACAACCGCGCCGGCCCCATCGCCAAACAGCACGCAAGTCGTGCGATCCTGCCAGTCCAGAATGCGCGAGAACGTTTCCGCGCCAATAACCAGCGCGCAGCGATGCGAGCCCGAGGCGATAAACTTGTCGGCTGTCGCCAGCGCGAAGACAAAGCCGGAACACACCGCCTGCACGTCAAAAGCGGCGCCGCGAGTGACGCCAAGCGCCGCCTGAACCTGCGTCGCGGTTGCCGGGAAGGTGAAATCGGGCGTCGATGTCGCGAGGATGATGAGATCGACGTCCTCAGCGTTTCGACCGGCCGCCGCCAGCGCCCGCCGCGCCGCCTCTGTCGCAAGCGTCGAAGTGGTTTCGCCTTCCCCGGCGATGTAGCGCGAGCGGATGCCGGTGCGCTGCACGATCCATTCGTCGGATGTTTCAACGCGCAGCGCGAGTTCGGCGTTGGTCATCTTGTGTTGCGGCAGAGACGCGCCGACACCTGTGACGATGGAGCGTGTAACCCGGGAATCAGTCACTGAAGAATTCCGTTGGAGTTATCAGCAGCGGGCTGGGGTTGTGCGGGCAACGGCGCGACAAGCCGCGCTTCCTGCGCCACGACAAGAGATTCGCGGATGCGGGCTTGCAACCCATGCCGCACCATCTGGTAGCCGAGGTCGATAGCGTTGCAAAACGCTACGGGGTCAGAACCCCCGTGGCTTTTTATGACTAGCCCTTCCAGACCGAGAAAAACGCCGCCAGCGGAATTGCGCGGATCGAGGCGGCGGCGCAGTTCCGCAAAAGCGCCGCGCGCCAGCATCGCGCCAGCCTTGTTGAGCCACGAGGACTGCATCACCTCGCGCAGCACGGCGCTGATCTGGCGGGCCGTGCCTTCGGCGGTCTTCAAAGCGATGTTGCCATTGAAGCCCTCGGTCACGACAACGTCCGTCGTCCCCTGCCCGATGTCGTCGCCCTCAATGAAACCGTGGTAGGCGAGTTTCGGCAGATTTATCTCGCGCAGCAAGCGACTGGCGGCCTTGACCTCTTCGTTGCCTTTAATTTCCTCGACGCCGACGTTGAGCAACCCAACTGTCGGTTTCTCGACCTGGAACATGATCGCCGCCATGGCTGCGCCCATGATCGCCAGATCGACGTAGTGCTGGGCGTCGCCGCCGATCGTGGCGCCGACGTCGAGCACAACAGACTGGCCGCGCAGGGTTGGCCATATGGCCGCCAGAGCCGGGCGATCCACCTGCGCCATGCTGCGGATACAGAACTTGGCCATGGCCATCAGCGCGCCAGTATTGCCGGCCGAGACCACGTAATCGGCGTCGCCTTTCTTGACCGCCTCGATGGCCATCCACATCGACGAGGTTCGGCGGCCCTGGCGCAGCGCCTGGCTCGGCTTGTCGCTCATGCCGACGGAGTAAGTGGTGTGCGTCACCTTGGTGACGGCGGCCAGCGCCGGGTGTTTGGCGAGCAACGCCGTCAAGGTCGGCTCGTCGCCGAACATCAGAAAGCTCGCATCGGGCCGGCGCGCCAGCGCCAGAGCCGCGCCGGGAATGCAGACACTCGCGCCGTGGTCGCCGCCCATGGCGTCGAGCGCGATTCGCACCGGCTGCTGCATCTGTTGCTTATCCTGCCGCGAAGTAGAGTGTTGCACCCTCGGCCAAAACCAAGGCGGCGGACAATAGAGGTTTAACCTGTGGACGCAATGGCGGCGAAGCCAGCGCGACAGCAGGGCGACAGGCAGTTGTGGGCGGCGGGCGCTAGCCCGGCTTCAAGTGGGCCAGAGCCGCGAAGGGAGAGGCGGCAGGCGCCGTGTCAGCCGCCGCCTGGCGATCGGCACTATCGATGCCGGGTTTGCGCGGATAGGGCTCCAGCGCCAGCGACAAAAACTCGACCGCCACCTGGCCAAGATCGATGCCGCCACGCACGATGGGGTCAGGCGGGTCGTCCGATTCAAAGCGCGAGACGGGCGCGGCATCGCGGGCATTCTGACCGCGCTCCTCGTGCAGGGGCGCGAACAGGACCGCGACGGGGGCGATGATGTCGGCGTCGAAATCGTCGAGCGACACCACGCAGCTTTGCACCACGCTGGCGCGAACCTTGCCGGTCACCTCAAAACGACCGCCGCTCAACGGCGTGATCGTGAAGGACGCGACCAGAGATTTGACAGCGACGAGCCCTAAAAATCCGGCAACGCCCAAGCATTCAGCTGGTTCGGCCGCAATCTCCTCGTGGCGCGCCCGGTCGCGTGCGGCCTCGACGAGAAAGCGACGCTTGAAAGGGCCACTAACACTGGCTGTTTCTGGTTGTTGCGAGCGACGGTTCATGTCTGTTCTCAGATGAAGTCTGCGGCGGGAGGGTATGGCGCCGGCCGCATCTGGAAGTCGGCCAAGCCTGCCGCGTCGTGGGCGGCCCACACAGCTTGCACATAACGCGCGAGGCCAGCAACCTGCGCCGCCTCGCCGGATCGTGCGCTGGCGAAGATGTTGCGGGCAATCGCGTCGGCAAGGTTTTTCCCGCCCGCAGCGTATGCGGCGGCATAGGCGTCGCGCCGGCCAAGCCAGGCGCCGGCCAGCTTGTACATTTTTTTGGGCACGCCGACATCGCTGACGCCGATCTGCCGCGCGGCATCATCAAAGCCGGTGAAAATCGAATCGGTGATTGCCTGCGCGATTGCCGGACCGGGGGCGGCAAGTGCTGCAAGCCGGCACACCGGCGGGGTGGCGAGCAGGGCCAGCACCTCAAAACGGCCCTCGGTGGTATCGCTGACCCCAAAATTGGCGAACAGGGCCGGCTGGCGCGCCGCCGCCATGATCTCGCCGTGAAGCCGATCAATGGTTGGCTGGTTCGGCGCTTTGCGGAAAAGGGCGAAAACCATCGATTTCTCCGGCGCCTTCGACCGCCCCGGCGGCAGACGCGAAGGGCGATACGTTCGGGTGCAAGTTCTGGCAAATTCAGGTGCAAGTTCAAGTGTCGGCTTGCATTTCCGTTGCACGGGGGTTAGGCATCCCACCCGCGCAATGCAAGCAAATTTCGTAGTCGCCAATGCTGATGCATTGCTGCTGTTGCGGGCCACAGGTTGCAGTCAGGCAAACCTATATGGGGACGGTTGAGACAATGCGAGAGTTGATCCACCCTGCGGGAAGCCTTGCCGGAAGCCTTGCCGGAACCGCGCCCGCGAGCGCACAACCCGCTGCCGCAAAAAGTCTCCGGCGCCGGCTGGGCGCCCTGTCGCTTTCCGCCGCCCTTGCGGTGTCCCTGTCGGGTTGTCTCGGTTACGACGGCAGTTTGCAGCACGGCTATGTGCTCGATGAGAACTTGCTGGCGCAGGTCCACCCGGGGTCGGTCGCCGAGCAGGTGCTCGCGGTCATGGGCACCCCGTCGACAACTTCGACGGTTGGCG
>JAYTTW010000290.1:0-4050 GCA_043744855.1 Hyphomicrobiales bacterium | reverse complement strand
GGCAAGGCTCATGGCGGCGCTCCGAATCAAACCGCCACACTGAATCACGCAAAACACAATCCGTTAATCGCCGTTAACTTAAGTTCGTGGCCCTGCGTTGCACGCGACCTTCATTGCAAGCCTGCACGCCGTATGTCACGATTTGCCAACAACCTGCCGGAGGGGACATGCGAAAACCATTGCGCCGCCTGGCCGGGCTCGCAGCCTGCGCCTTTGCCGCTTCCCACAGCCTCGCGGCTGAGCCCAACGCCGATCTGGTCGTCCGGGCGAAGGCCGAAGCCAAACTGGTTTATTACACAGACCTGATCGTCGACCAGATCGTGCGTCCGCTCGTCGCCGCTTTCGAGGCGAAATACGGCGTCAAGGTTGAATACTCGCGCGCCGATTCGCAGGATACCTCGATCAAGCTCATCAACGAACACAAGGCCGGGCGCATGCAGGCCGACGTGTTTGGCCTGACCAGCGGCCTGCAATCGCTGATTGACGCCGGCGCCGTGCGAAAATTCAGCCCCGCCAACGCCGCCGAAATACGCCCGGAATTTCGTGACCCTGGGGGCTATTGGGTATCGACGAATTATTACGTCATGACACCAGCCGCCAACACCGACCTCGTCGCCGAGGCGGATCGCCCCGCGACATTCGACGACCTGCTATTGCCGAAATGGAAAGACAAGCTGGCGTGGAAACCCAACGACCTCTCGGGTGCGCCGGGCTTCATCGCCAACGTGTTGCGCAGCATGGGCGAGGACGCCGGCATGGCCTATTTGCGCAAGCTCTCAAGCCAGGGCGTCAAATCTATCGGCGGCAGCGCGCGCGCTGTTGTCGATCAGGTGATTGCCGGCGAATACCCGGTTGCGCTGCAAATTTTCAATCATCACGCCGCACTTTCCGCCGCCAAAGGCGCGCCAGTGCAGTGGCTGAAAATGCAGCCAGCAATGGTGCAAATGACACTGGTGACGCTGACAACGGGCTCCAAAAGCCCGAATGCCGCGCAGCTGTTCGTCGAATTCATGTTGTCGGCGGAGGGCCAGGAACTGTTTCGCCAAGCCAGCTACTTCCCGACCCACGCCGGCCTGTCGCCGGCCATGCCCGAACTCGCGCCCGACAGTGGCGCCTTCAAGGCAAACTTTTTCTCGCCGCAAGAAACCGCCAGGGGCTATGAGAAGTGGTCGAAGCTCTACCTGGAATTGTTTCGCTAGAGCATGATCTCGAAACGGGAACTCCGGTTTTCGGAACGATCAGGCTCAATCAGAAACCTGGAGTGCGACGACGATGCGAAGCAGCGTCATCGCGCTCTAACACCGACGCACTGGAGACCCGTGCCCATGCTGGACGATTTGAAAAACGTCGACAAGGTGCGCGCCTTGCTGTCGCCCACCAACGTCGCCATTGTCGGCGCGAGCGACCGGGTCGGCTCGTGGGGCCGCAAGGTCTGGCGGGCGCTCAACCGCTATAATTACGCCGGCGAAATTTTTCCCGTCAACCCGCGCAATGAAACGGTTTGGGACAAGCCGTGTTATCCCTCGCTGCTGGCGTTGCCGCAAAAGCCCGATCACGTCGCCATACTCGTGCCTGGCGCCGCAGCGATTGAAGCGCTGCGCGAGGCCGCCAAAGCCGGCGCGCGCAGCGCCACGGTTTTTGCGAGCGGCTTTGGCGAAGGCGGTGACGCGGCGGGTCGTGCGCTCGGCGTCGCCTTGCAGGCCGCCGTGCGCGAAAGCAACCTTGCAGTGTCCGGCCCCAATTGCATGGGCAATCTCGCCGCGCCCTTCGGTTTCGCCACCTTGCCCGACGACCGCATCCCCGACTTGCCGCTCGGACCTGTGGGTCTGTTCGGACAAAGCGGCGGCATTGTCATGGCGATCTTCCGCGCGCTTAGAAGTCGCGGCGTCGTTGCGTCCTATGCGTTGACCACGGGCAACGAAGTCGGCCTCACAACCGCTGATTATATTCGCTACATGGTCGCCGACGACGGCGTAAAAGTGATTTGCTGCTTCATCGAAGCCATACGCGACGCCGCCGACTTTCTCGCCGCGCTCGATGTGGCGCGCCGCGCGCGAAAGCCCGTCGTCTGCATGAAGATCGGCGGTTCAGAGGCAAGCCGCGCCGCCGCCCTCGCGCACACCGGGTCGCTTGCCGGCTCGCTCACCTCGTTTGATGCAGTGACAAAACCGCTCGGACTGCTGCGCGTCGACACCATTGACGAGCTGGTCGAAGTCGCCGAATTTCTGACGCACTCGCATCCGCCCGCCGGCAATCGCCTCGGCGCCATCACTTTTTCAGGCGGCCTCAAGGGTCTGTTTCTCGAAGCCGCAGAACGTCACGATGTCAGCTTCCCGTCTTTGCAGCCGCAAACCCTGGCGCGGCTGAAACAGCAGCTCGGCGTCGGAACCTCGCTTGGCAATCCGCTCGATGCCGGCTTCGCCGCGCTGTCGAGCGCCGACGTCTATTTCAAATGCATCGAAATCATGCTTGAGGATTCCAACATCGACGCGCTGTGCGTGCAGGAAGAACTACCGCTGAAAGAAGGCCAGAACGCCAAGGCGGCGAACCTGCGCACCGTCGACAAAATGGTCATTGAGGCAAGCCGCAAGCCAGTCGCCGTGGTCTCCATGGCTTCGTATATGTACACCGATTACACCCGCGAATTTCGCCAAGGCTTCCCGCATCTCCCGGTCTTGCACGAAGTCAGCAAGGCGCTCAATTGCCTGGCGCACGTCGCCCGATATGGCGCGCAGATGCAGGCGCCGCGCGAAGTGCCGCACGCGCTGACGCCGTTGAGCGAAGCCGAGTTGCAACTTCTTGCAGGCGCGACGCGCGCCGGCGATCACGCAACCCTCAACGAGCGGCAATCGAAGCGATTGCTGGCGATGAATGGCGTGCGCTCGCCCGCTGAAGCGCACGCCGACAACGCCGAAGCCGCCGTCGTGGCGGCTCGTGACATTGGTTATCCCGTGGTGCTCAAACTCGTCAGCGACGACATTCAGCACAAATCCGATGTTGGCGGCGTGCGCCTCAATATTTCCAGCGACGACGGCGTGCGCGCTGCTTTCGCGGCCATCGCGAAAAATCTCGCCGCAGCGGCGTCTGGCGCGCACTTCGGCGGCGTGATTGTTGCGCCCCAAATTAGCGGCGGCCTTGAACTTGTGCTCGGCGTGCATCGCGATCCTGAGGTCGGCCCCGTCGTCATGTTCGGCGCCGGCGGCGTCCTGCTTGAACTCCTCAAGGATGTCGCTTTCGGTCCGGTTCCGCTTGGCCCGGCGCAGGCGCGCGCCATGATCGCGTCAACCCGCGTCAGCCCTTTGCTCGACGGCTATCGCGGCGGCGCAGCGCTGGATCGGGACGCCGTCATCGCCGCGCTCGTCGCCCTCTCGCAACTTGCCGCGCGCCTCGGCGACCGCCTCGAAAGCATTGATGTCAATCCGCTCGTTGCGTTGCCTCCAGGCAAGGGCGCCGTGGCGCTCGACGGCCTCGTGGTTCTGCGGGCACAAACCTGACGCTCCATGTACCAGGTGAGACACAAATGCTGAGCAGGTTTGAAGCGGAATTAACGCCGGCGCTCACAAATCGATGACGATGTAGTTTTTCTCGATCAAAACCGGAAAACTTTCGGCGACATAAGGGCCTTTGACGAGCGCCTCGCCGCCCACCACCGCGACGTTGAACTGCCGCACCCGCGTCGATTTGGGATCGCACCAGGATTGACCCGTTTTGATCTCGAATTCCCACCCGTGCCAGGGACAGCGCAGAAATTCACCCTTGCGAACCAGCCTGTAATCACCCGGCCGGTCAGACAGCGCGAGGCCGGTAATCACGCCTTTGCACAACGAGCCGCCGGCATGCGGACATCGATTGGCCAGCGCATAAAATTCGCCGTTGACGTTGAAGACGCCAATCTCGCGCCCGCCAACGTCAACGAGCTTGGATTGGCCCGGCGCCACTTCATCCAACGCGCCTACCACGTGCCTCGTCATGTCAGCCTATAAAGTTTTCTAGTATCCGCCATCGGAAGAAAGTGAGTCACGCAGTGACGCGCTTTCTGGAGATGATAAG
>JAYTTW010000289.1:0-4065 GCA_043744855.1 Hyphomicrobiales bacterium | reverse complement strand
ATTTCCACGCGCTATGATGTGGTTGGCGAAGGCCCGCCCCTGCTGATGTACGCGCCCGGCGGCTTTGATGCGACAATCGAGAAATGGTCGACGCAGGGCGTTTATGCGAAGATCAAGCCGATGCAGCATTTGCCCCGGCACTTCTCCTGCATCCTCTTCGACCGGCGCGAATGTGGAAAGTCGGGCGGGCGCATTGAACGGCTGACGTATGCACACTACGTGCGCCACGGGCTTGCCTTGCTCGACCATCTCGGCATCGAAAAAGCCCACCTGATGGGCGGCTGCATGGGGGTCTCACCTGTCGCCCTGTTCGCCTGTTTGCATCCCGAACGCGTCTTGAAAATGGTGCTTTACTGGCCGGTCGGCGGCGCGAAATATCGCTTGTCGAGCCAACTGCGGTTCGCCGAACATTTGGGCTTCGTGCAACGCGAAGGCCTCGCGGCTGTCGTGAAACTGGCGCTTGAGGGCGCCAAACCGTTCGGCGCCGATCCGCGCGGCGGGCCATGGGCCTCGGTGCTGCAACACGACGACGTCTTTGCTGACGCCTATGCCAAATACGACGTCGAACAATACAAGCACATCGTCGCCGGTTTCGCCCGCACGATGTTTGATCGCGACACCGCACCCGGAGCCGAGCCTGAAGACATGCTGGTGTGCCAGACGCCAGCCTGGATCGTACCGGGCAACGATGCTTCGCACGCCACTTCAGCCGCCCGCTATCTGCACGAATGCCTGCCGAAATCCGAATACTGGGATGCGCCGGTCGCCGATCAAACCGAGGCAGCGACGATGCCCAAACTCATCGGGTTTCTGCAGCGGGAGTAAGCCTCACCCCAGCAGATCGTGCGTGCTCTTGGCGAACAAATCCTCCGGCGAAACCTTTTTACTAATGATGCCCTGCGTCAATGCATGGCCAATCAATGTTTCCAAGGTTTTGCGATTGGGTTCGATGCCATACGGCACGGGGTCGGCGACGCCAGACGCGATGACTTTTTGATACAGCGCGTCACTCGCATCAGGCTTTTCAATGCCGCCGGATTTGAGCCTTGCCAGATACTGGCGCTTCGATTCGGCCAGCGCCTCAAACAGGTCAGCCGCGAGGTCGGGATACCTCGCCAGCACCTCGTCCTTGATAACGACGACATGGTTGATCGGAAACACACCGGTAGCCTTGAAAGACTCGAGCCCCGCCGTCATTGCATCTGCAATGAGCGGCGTCACATCGGGATGTTGGACGTCAACGCCAATCGCCGCCGCCAGCTCGCCCGACGCGAGCATGTCCTCCATCTTCTTGCCGGGGTCGATGGGGACAACATTATGTGGCGCTTTATACTCCGCAACGTGTTCATCGCCTGACAGAACCCACGTCACTTTCGACAGGTCGAGACCGTACTGGTCTTGCAGGATGCCGCGCGCCCAGACGCCCGTCGTGACCGTATAACCACGATTGACGCCAACGCGCTTGCCTTCGAGTTCGCGCGGCAGGCGTACGCCGGACTTTTTGTTGACGAGTGTCGCGCCATGATGAAAAGCGCGCACGATGGGCGTCGGGATCGCCGTCATCGGTTTGCCATGGGCGCGCGCGCAAATATAGGTCGTGATCGCCATCTCGCAGATGTCGAACTCGTTACCGCGAACCTGTCGACGAAACGCGGCGATGAGCGGATCGACTTCGATAAATTGCGGCGTGAATGTCTTCGGCGCGGCCTCGCCATTTTTGAAAGCCAGATTGAGGCCGCAGGTCCGGGTAACGGTTTTCAGTGTGGGATGGGTCATCGGCGCCTCCAGCGTTGTGAAGACGCTGTTGTAGAGGACGCGCGGTCACAGGTGAAGCGGCCCGGGTCGCTACATGACGAAAACCTCCGGGCGCGCTGGTGGTTCCAGCCGCGCGCTGCACCCGCCGCGCTTGCCGCGCTGCTTTGGCGCAACGCTGCGCCTGGCTAAACCTGTGCGCCCCTGCCAGCATGTGCTATAGGCGCCGCAACCCCTTGGCTTTTCCCGCACCGCACGAGCCCCTTATGAACGACCCTTCGCAAACCCCGCCGGTATCGCAACCGGAAACCCAATCGCAACCCGCCCCGCCGCTGCCCGACCGCCTCTCCACCGATCCACGCAGCCCCTACTACAATGAGGCCGTTTTATCGCGAGACATCGGCATCCGCTTCAAGGGTGTCGAGCGCAACAACGTCGAGGAATACTGCGTCAGCGAGGCATGGGTTCGCATGACCGTCGGCGTCGCCAAAGACCGCCGTGGCAATCCGATGACGCTCAAATATTCCGGCCCGGTGGAGCCGTATTATCGCACGGAAAAGGCTTGATACCCCAAAGACGGCACGCAGGGGATCGCCCTGATCCCCGCTAACAGCAGGGACAACCGAAACTCTCGTCCTGCACCAGCGCGTCCTTCATCCACCACGGCGGCAGATCGTCCTCGACGACATCGGCGACCGGCTTGAACACGCGATAGTGCCGCCGCTTTTCGTCGTCCCCCCAAAACGCGATCATCGTTTCAATCGGCGGACATCCGGGCGTCTGGCAAGCGATCTCCGCGACCATCACGGACGCCGTCTCGCCCAGACGGAAACGCTGGCGCACCATCGCTTTGACATGCGCCCGTGCGGCACGCGGCGCGGCAGCTTTTTTCGCGAAGGGATTGCGCGGTTCCGCCATGGGGAAAGCGGTAGCACGGGCATCCGAAACCGAAAAGTTTCAGCCATGGCCTCACTCTTTGTCGCTCGCCAACCACGGGCACTGGATGACCTCCAGACGACGGCCCGCTCCGGAAATTGCGCCTGCGCAAACGCGGTGCTAGCAAGGTCACCCATCCCCTCAGGAGAAAAACCGTGGTCGAACAAGTTCTCGCTGCCGTCCGCACCGCGCCGGGCAAGACCGAAATTTTGCAATATCCGATGCCTGAAATCGCCGACGACGCCGCGCTGATGAAAATGGAAGTGGCCGGCATCTGCGGCACCGATGTCAAACTCTACGCGCATCCACCCACCAGCGAACCCGTCATCATGGGGCACGAGAACATCGGCTACATCGCCAAAGCCGGCAAGGAATTCACCCGGCGCAAAGGTTTTAAGGAAGGCGATCTGGTGTTCGTTGAACACTATGTCATGTGCGGCAAGTGCGAGCATTGCCACGCCGGCCAGTATCGCCACTGCGAAAACACCAACTGGCGCACCAACCCCGACGCCATCCGCTACGGCTACACCTCGGCCCGGCGCCCGCCGCACCTCTACGGCGGCTTTGCGCAGTATGTGTATTTGCCGTGGAACTCCGTCGTGCATCATGTGCCCGCAGGTGTCTCAGCCGAACTCGCCGGCCTAGTGACGCCGATGGCGAATGGCATCGAGTGGTCGCTGTTTGAGGGCCAGGTGAAATACAATTCCACCGTGCTCATTCAGGGGCCGGGCCAGCAGGGCCTTTCCCAAACCGTCGTCTGCAAACAAGCTGGCGCCAAGACGATCATCATCACCGGCACCGCCAAGGATGGCGCGCGTCTGGAAGTCGCGAAAAAACTTGGCGCCGATCACATCATCAACGTCAGCACCGAAAATCCGCTGGAAAAAATCAGGGAGTACACGGGCGGCCTTGGCGTCGACGTGGTGCTCGACTGCACGGCGGGCGCCGGCACAGCGCCGATTCTGTTGGGCATCGAGGCGCTGAAAGCCAAAGGCGGTCGCATGGTCGTGCAGGGCGAAATGCCGGATTTTCCCAACTTCCCGATCGGCAAGATGACGACAAAATACATCAGTCTGCACTCGGCCCGCGGACATTCGTATCTGGCTTGCGAACTCGCTTTGCAGCAGCTTGCGTCAAAGCGCTTCCCGCTTGAACTGGTCACTACGCACAAATTTGGCCTTGCGGATGTCGATCTCGCGATCAAGTCTGTCGGCAACAAGGAAGGCGGCGTGAAGGATGTCATCCACGCATCGTTGATGCCTTGGCTGTGACAGCGCTCTAACAGGCTGCTGAATAAGCTGGCGTGAAAACCTCGTCCTTCGAGACGGTCCTTCGGACCTCCTCAGGATGAGGTTTTCAGGGCAAATGTAGTTCAAT
>JAYTTW010000288.1:0-4077 GCA_043744855.1 Hyphomicrobiales bacterium | reverse complement strand
TTTCTTGCCGGGTTCATCGTCATGTTCGCCATAGGCATGGTGTTGCTGGCGAGTTCCGCCCTGCTCGCCCCCTATTTGCAAACCATGGCCGGCTATCCGGTGCGGCAGGCGGGCTTGCTGATGGTGCCGCGCGGGCTCGGCACGATGGTGGCGATGATGATTGCCGGGCGGCTCGCCACGCGCGTCGACCCGCGCCTGCAAATGCTGTTCGGTATCGCCTTGCTGGCGGCGTCGCTTTTCGAGATGTCGCAGTGGACGCCGGACGTCTCCGTCTTCACATTGACCTGGGCGACAAGCCTGCAAGGGTTTGGCCTCGGGTTCGTGTTTATTCCTCTGCAGGTCGTCGCCTTCGCCACGCTGCCGCAACGTTTCCGCACCGACGGCGCGGCGCTGTTCAGCCTTGTTCGCAACGTTGGCTCGGCGATCGGCGTCTCCGTCACCTCCTTTCTGCTGGCGCAGAATACGCAAATTCTTCATGCGCAAATCAGCGAAGGATTGACGCCGTTCAATCGGGAGATGCAAACCGGCGGCGCGTATCTGCTGTGGAACTCTGCGAGTCCCGGTGGCCTTGCCGCGCTGAACGCCGAGGTCACTCGCCAAGCGCTCGCCATCGCCTACCTCGACGATTTCAAATTCATGTTCTGGATCACGTTGCCAACCGCGTTATTGCTGCTGCTCATGCGTCGACCGCCGCAGGGCGCCGCCGCGCCGATGCACGCGCTGGCTGACTGACCGGATCGAGCCCCGGCGCGGACGCGGCAAAAGTTGAATGACTTTTGCGGAACCCGCTCTAGCCTTGACGATGCAAATGTTCTTTATTGCGCCCGGGCCATACGCCTCACCGGCAGTGGATCAAGCGATAGAGGAAATGTCATGGGCGAACACATAAAACTCACGGCCAGCGATGGCGTCAGCATCGGCGCCTACGTCGCCAAACCCGCCGGGACGCCGAAGGGCGGCATCGTCGTCATTCAGGAAATTTTTGGCGTCAATCATCATATCCGCGCCGTCGCCGATTTTTACGCCTCGCATGGCTACCTCGCCGTTGCGCCGGCGGTGTATGATCGCGTGGAGCCGAATTTTGAGTGCGGCTACACGCAGGACGATGTGAAAACAGGGGCCGGCATTCGCGGCAAGCTCGATAACGCCAAACTGATGCTCGACCTGAAGGCCGCTGTAGACGAAGCGGCAAAGGCTGGAAAAGTCGGCGTCGTCGGCTACTGTTTCGGCGGTACGATGGCTTACGCGTCGGCCTGCCACATCGGTGGGGTCGCGGCTGCGAGTTGCTACTACGGCGGCGGCGCCTGCGCCATGGCCAACGACAAACCCAAATGCCCTGTCATCATGCACTTTGGCGAAACCGACGCGTCGATTCCGATGACCGACGTGGAAAAATTCAAGGCGACACGACCGGAAGTTCCGGTTTACGTTTATGCCGGGGCCGGCCACGGCTTCAACTGCGATGAACGTGGCGCCTTCCAGCAAGCGGCGCGCGATCTGGCGGCGCAGCGTACGCTCGATTTCTTCGCCAAAACTATCTGAGAATATCTGGAATATTTGAGAATATCTGAACCGCAGATCGCCCGCGTATCCGGCGCGGGCGACCGGACGCAGGACCCGCTTTCATGATTGTCGAAAACCAGAAACAGTTGACCGAGTTTGCCCTCGAGGTGATGGCGCGGACTCCAGACCCCCGGCTGCGCGAAATCACAACCTCGCTGATCCAGCATCTGCATGCATTCGTGCGCGAGGTGCGCTTGAGCGAAGCTGAATTTCAGGAAGCCTGCGCCATCCTCGCGGAGCTTGGCCAGCGAAGCAACGACACGCACAACGAGGTTGTGCTGATGGCGGGATCCCTAGGCGTTTCATCGCTGGTTTGCCTGCTGAACAATGGCGATCAAGGCAACACGGAAACCAACCAGAACCTGCTCGGCCCGTTCTGGCGATTGCACTCGCCGTTGACGGCCAACGGCGGCAGTATCTTGCGCTGCCCAACGCCGGGCACGCCGATGTTCGTCAAGGCGCGTTTCACCGACGCCAACGACGCGCCGATTGAAGGCGCCGAGGTCGACATCTGGCAGTCGAACGATGAAGGCTTTTACGAGAATCAGGATGAAAAGCAGGTCAACATGAACCTGCGCGGCAAGTTTCACAGCGACGCAAACGGCGATATCTCATTCCGCAGCATCATGCCGCTCGGCTATCCCATTCCCACCGAAGGTCCGGTCGGGCGATTGCTGAAAGCCCAGGTTCGCCACCCCTTTCGCCCGGCGCATTTGCATTTCCTCGCCGTCAAGGCCGGCTTCAAGACGTTGATCAGCCAGATTTATGACAAGGACGATCCGCGCCTTGAAACCGACGCACAGTTTGGCGTCACGCGGGCCCTGGTTGGCCAATACGAGCGGCGGCGCGACAAGGCGCCAGCCGGCGATGTCACGGGCGACTGGGTGTCGCTCGATTACGCATTCAAGATGCAGAAGGGCCCCTCGCGCCTGCCGCGCCCGCCGATCAAGTGAGCGGAATATCAAGTGAGCGAGACCTTGAGTGAGCGAAACCTTTAAGCTCTCGGTTCTCGACCAATCGCCGACGCAGGCCGGCGCAGATGCGGCGCAGGCCATACGCCAAACAATCGACATGGCTGTTCATTGCGAGGCGCTGGGATATGCGCGCTTCTGGGTGAGCGAACATCACGGCTCGCAAACCATCGCCGGCTCCGCGCCGGAAATACTGGCCGCCGCCATCGCGGCGCGCACGACCCGCATCCGCGTCGGCACAGCCGGCATCATGTTGCCGCATTACGCGCCGATGAAAGTCGCCGAGCAATTTCGCGTGCTCGAAGCGATTGCGCCCGGTCGCATTGATCTGGGGCTGGGACGCGCGCCAGGTGGCGATGGGCGCACGGCGTGGGCGCTCAATCCCGCCGGCGATCAGGCGGTCGAGCGCTTCCCCGCCAACGTTCGCGACATTGTCGCGTGGACCGCCGACAAACCGCTCGTCGAGGGGCATCCGCTCGGCGCCATGCTGGTGACGCCGCAGACGCCGAATGCACCGGAAGTGTTCGTGCTCGGCTCGTCCGATTACGGACCCCAGGTCGCGGCTTATCTTGGCCTGCCGTTCTGTTTTGCGGCGTTCATCAACGAGCGCGGCGTGGCGCAAGCGCTCGAAATCTACCGGCGGCATTATCAGCCGAGCGAGCGCCACCCGACGCCCTACGCAATGGTGTGCGTGTTTGCGCTGGCCGCCGACAGCACCGCAGAAGCCCGCCGGTTGTTCCAGACGCGGGCGCGCTCGCGGCTCAACCGGGATCGCGGCATACGCGCGCCCATGCTGCCGGCGGACGCAGCCATGCAGGACGCGAGCCCGGCGGAGGTGGCGCGCGCCGAGCAACTGGCGGCGGAGGCATTTCTGGGGGACGGGCCGACCTGCGCCGCCAGGCTGCGCGCCTACGCAACGCAACATGATGCGCAGGAGTTGGCCCTGCTCACCCATACCTACGAACTCGCCGACCGCAAACGCTCATTCGAAATTCTGGCGCGCGAGTTCGGGCTGGGGAGCCGACCGTTGCCCGGCGCCGAGGGATCGGCTAGATGAAACGCATGCGCCCGTAGCTCAGCTGGATAGAGCGTTGCCCTCCGAAGGCAAAGGTCAGGGGTTCGAATCCCTTCGGGCGCGCCAATTAAATCAATAACTTAGACTTAGGCTTGATCGCCACTCATTTGACAGGGTAGCACCGGGGTAGCACAGCAGACTATTTCCCGGGTTTCTAGCCGCTACTTTCCTGCCGACGTGGGAATTCCCGAAGTCAGGATCGCCGAGACGACGAACCCTGTTGAACATCTTGAGCAGGCACGCCTCCAATTCACGGATTTTGCGCGAGGAGAACCTTCACGCTGTAGCGGCAACATTGGGCCGCAGGCGGAGCGCAACTGCGATTATGATCACGATAAGGAAGCCTGCGGCAACCAGAACCGGCGTCACGGTGAAAAAGGCCGCCAGCGCCCCCGTGAACAGGACACCCAGATATTCGAGCCCCTGCCATGCGATTTGATTGACGCTCATTACCCGGCCGCGAAACTC
>JAYTTW010000287.1:0-16098 GCA_043744855.1 Hyphomicrobiales bacterium | reverse complement strand
ACGGGTGTGACCACCTTTCCCACAGGGAGAGGGGTCGTGGATCGGAGCTATAAAAAATGAACCTCACCGCTTTCAAATTCGAGACCGACGCCGACGGCATTGCCGTTGTCACCTGGGACATGAAAGACCGCTCGATGAATGTCATCACGCTCGACGTGATGCGCGAACTGGAGGAAATCATCGACGCGGTCGCGGCTGACCCCGCCATCAAGGGCTGCGTCATAACATCGGGGAAAGATAACTTTTCCGGCGGCGCTGATTTGACGATGCTCGAAGGCTTCGGCCGTCAATACGCGCAGATGCTCAAGACCGACGGCGAGGCAAAAGCCAGTCAGGTGTTCTTTGACGGCTCGCGCAAACTCTCGCAACTCTATCGCAAGCTTGAAACCTGCGGCAAACCATTCACTGCGGCAATCAACGGCGTCTGCCTCGGCGGCGCTTTTGAATTGGCGCTTGCCTGTCACTATCGCGTTGTCTCCGACAATCCGAAAACCAAAGTAGGGTTGCCGGAAGTCAAGATCGGCCTGTTTCCCGGCGCTGGAGGCACCACTCGCGTGTCTCGCCTGATGCCGACGGGCGATGCCTTGCAGATGCTGTTGAAGGGCGACCAGCTCTCGCCACAGGCCGCCAAAACCATGAACCTCGTGCATGAAGTGGCGCCCACCGCCGAAATCGTTGACCGGGCCAAAGCGTGGATCAAGGCTGGCGGCAAAGGCGTCGCGCCGTGGGACACCAAAGAATGGCGCGCCCCATCGGGCCGCGTGTTCTCGCCGCAGGGCATGATGATCTGGCCGCCCGCCAACGCCATTTATCGTCGCGAGACGCAGGACAACTATCCCGCCGTCAAAGCCATCCTGCATGCCGCCTACGAAGGCCTGCAATTGCCGATGGACCTCGCGCTACAGGTGGAAAGTCGCTGGTTCGCCAAAATTCTTCGATCCAAAGAAGCCGCCGCCATGATCCGCTCGCTGTTCGTCTCCCTGGGCGAACTGAACAAGGGCGCCCGGCGTCCCGCAGGATTTGCGCCGTCGAAAATCAAAAAGGTTGGCGTTCTCGGCGCTGGTTTTATGGGCGCAAGCATTGGCTACGTCACCGCCAACGCCGGCATCGACGTGGTGTTGATCGACCGCGATCAGGAAACCGCCGACAAGGGCAAGCAACTGTCGCACAAGCTGATGACCGAGCAGATCAATCGTGGCCGCGCCAAAACCGCCGACCGCGATGCGCTGCTGGCGCGCATTCTCGCCACCTCGGATTACGCCGCGCTCGGCGATTGCGACCTCATTGTTGAAGCTGTTTTCGAAGACCGCGCCGTCAAGGCGGAGGTGACAAAAAAAGCCGAAGCGGCGATGCGCAAGGATGCGATCTTCGCCTCCAACACATCGACGTTGCCGATCACCTCGCTGGCGGAAAATTTTTCGCGGCAGGTCGATTTCATCGGCATTCACTTCTTCTCGCCGGTGGCGCGCATGATGCTCGTCGAGGTTATTCTTGGCAAGAACACCGGCGACAAGGCGCTCGCCATGGCGCTCGATTTCGTCCGCGCCATCCGCAAGACGCCAATCGTCGTCAACGACACACGCGGCTTCTACGCCAACCGTTGCGTGCTCAATTACATCCGCGAAGGCCACATCATGCTGGATGAGGGCGTGCCGGCGGCGATGATCGAGAACGTCGCCAAAATGGCCGGGATGCCGGTTGGGCCGCTCTCGCTCAACGACGAAGTCGGCGTCGATCTCGGCTGGAAAATCCTGCAAGCGACGAAGAAGGATTTGGGTCCGCAAGCCGTCAACGCCGCCGAGGAGCGCATTCTCGACGCGCTTTACAACCAGAACCAACGCATGGGTCGCAAAAATGGCAAGGGTTTTTATGACTACCCGGAAAAGGGCTCCAAAAAGCTGTGGGCTGGACTGGCCGACCTGCAATTGAAAAAACTCGATCCCGACACGATCAACGTCGAGGAAATGAAGCAGCGCTTCTTGACGACGCAGGCGAACGAGGCCGCGCGCACCGTCGAGGAGGGCGTCGTCACCGATCCGCGTGAGGCCGATGTCGGCTCCATTCTCGGTTTCGGTTTTGCGCCTTACACGGGCGGCACACTGAGTTACATCGATGGCATGGGCGCCAAGGCGTTCGTCGAGCAATGCGAGCGGTTGGCGGCGAAATACGGCGAACGGTTCGAGCCGTGCAAACTCGTTGTGGATATGGCGGCGAAGGGGGAAACGTTCTACTCGCGTTTCGCACCAAAAAAAGCCGCGTAGAGCATGATCCCGAAAAGGGAACGCCGGTTTTCGGAAAAGATCATGCTCAATTAAAAACCTGAAGTGCGACGACGATTCGAAGAAGCGTCATCGCGCTCTAGTCGCAACCGGCAGGGCAGGCCATGAATCTCTGGTTTCGCTTGCTGTGGCTGTGGCTCACAGCGTGGCGTCGCGCGCCGCTCACCTCACCGCTTGAGGCGTCGACCATATACCTGCGGGTTATGCCGAACGACCTCGACGTGTTCTTCCACGTCAACAACGGTCGCTATCTCACGCTGATGGATCTCGGGCGCCTCGACATGTTCTTGCGCAGCGGCTTGATGAAAGCGACGCGACGCAGGGGTTGGAGCCCGGTGTTGAGCGCCGCCAGCGTCCGCTTCCGCCGGGAATTGCGCGTGTGGAACAAATTTCGCATCGAGACGCAACTGCTGCATTGGTCTGGCGCAACCTTCGTCATGCAACATCGCCTCTATTCGCGCAGCGCCGACGGCGGCGAGTTGCTGAACACGCAAGCCCTGATGCGCGCCGGAGTTTACGACAGGCGGGCGCGGCGATTTGTCGAGGTCGCCGAGTTGATGGCGGAAATGGACGTCGATATCGCCTCGCCGCCGATGAGCGAAGCGGTTCGCACGTTTCTGGAGGCGGAAGTTGCACAAAAGGCGACCGCCTGACAGCGGCTTTTCTTTTGCGCCGAATTCGCCAGTATCCGCCATCGGAAGAAAGTGAGTCACGCAGTGACGAGCTTTCTGGAGATGAGAAGTGGATACTTCAACAAAAACGAAGTACCCGGAAACTTTTATTCCGGGTACTACGTTGCGGCGACCCATTTGCAAGGATGCCGCCAAGGACGCCACCAAGGACTCTGCAATGACCGCCGTGCTGTTCTCACCGCTTCAAATCGGCCCCGTCACGGCTGATTGTCGATGACGAAACGCGCTCTTGGAGTGTCACTCGCAGCCTTTGTTTTCCTCGCCGATCAGGCGTCGAAATACTGGGCGCTGGAAATTTATCAGTCGGCCGGGCGCGCCCCGTTGCGGCTGCTGCCTTTCCTCGACCTCACGCTGGTCTGGAACCAGGGGGTTTCCTACGGTCACCTGCCGCTGCACCCGATGTTGCTGCTGGCGTTTTCCCTGCTCGCCAGCGTCTGCCTCGCTGTCTGGTTGTGGCGCGCCGCGTCAAGGTTGACGGCGGCGGGGGCCGGGCTGATCCTCGGCGGCGCACTAGGCAACGCGCTCGACCGGGCCACCCACGGCGCGGTCGCCGATTTTCTCGATTTTCACACGCCGTTCTGGGCCGGGCCGCTGTCGAACTACGTTTTCAATATCGCCGATGTCGGGATCGTTGCCGGGGCCGGGGTTCTCTTGTATGAAGCTTTTGTTGAGGGAAGCCGCCCACCGTCGGCCCCGAAAGCTTGAATAAAGCATTCCTCGCCTCCAAATTGCCGCGAATGAATGGCCGATGGGGCTCTGACCGCAATCTTGCTACCAGCGCAATCTTCTACCAGCGAAATCGTCTAACAGGATGAGCCGATGAAAACCTTGCCATGGACTTTCGGTTTGGCGCTCGCGGGCGCGCTCGGCGCTGTGAGCCTCCTCGCCTTATCGCCGCAGCCCGCGCTGGCTTTCGACGAGGGGCGGGGCAGCACGGTCGATACGCTGTTCGAGATGTTCGGCCTTGCCGAAAAAAAAGAGGATCCGGTCATCAACTACCGCCAGCGGGCGCCGCTGGTGTTGCCGCCGCGCACCGCCTTGCCGCAGCCGCGTCCTGCGATAGCTGGCGCAGCGCCAAACTGGCCGCAGGACCAGGAGGTAGTCGAAGCCCGCAGACTGGCCGCCGCCGACAAGCTCGCGCGTTCGCGTGACGAATCAGCGCCGCGCGGGCTCGTCGCCAATCCTCCCAATCACCCGCCCGGTCCGGCCGGCCTTGCCGGGCCGCAAACCGCTTGCCGCATGAGCACGGACCAGTCAGAGGTGGGCAATTGTTCGCCGGAGGTCTTCTGGAAGAGCCTTGAAGTCAAGTCGGAGGAAAAGTATGATTTGAAGGCTGGCGTCGAGCCCGACCGCAAATACCTGACCCAACCGCCGAAAGGCTACCTGAAGGCGACACGCACGGTTAAGGCGACGTTCGAGGCGCCGCAACCGAAGGAAGATGGTCAGGCTGCGGATTATTACCGCCAGAAGCCGAAACCTCAGGAATAATCCGCGCCGTTTTGGGCCATTTCCGCCAGCTTTGATATCAGCGGCGCGGCAGACTGCCGCGCTTTTCGGTTTGATCTGCCCCGTCAAACGCCGGGCGTCATTTGGGTCGCTGCAACCTTGCCGGCGCACGATAAATTTACCAATCTTGACAGATATGCCGGCGACTCATCCTATATAGCTTTCACGGAATCAATCGCTTACTCAGAACTGGCATCTGATGTCTCAAGATCACGGCTCGCGCGCAGCACTCACCGCAGTGGAGGCTCCGTCTGGCGTCGCCGACGCTCCTGACGTGGCTGAGTTCAAGCTCGCCAACGGCTTGCAGGTTGTGGTTATTCCCGACCGTCGCGCGCCCGTCGTCACCCACATGGTTTGGTACAAGAATGGCTCGGCCGATGATCCGCCGATGAAATCGGGAATTGCGCATTTCCTTGAGCATCTGATGTTCAAGGGTACGCATCTGCATCGTCAGGGCGAGTTTTCGGAAATGGTTTCCGAACTCGGCGGCAACGAGAACGCCTTCACCTCGAACGATTACACCGCGTATTATCAACGCGTCGCCAAGCAACATCTGGGCGTCATGATGGAGTACGAGGCCGACCGGATGACCAATCTTGTCCTCACCGACGAAATTGTTGCGCCCGAGCGCGATGTCGTCATCGAGGAGCGGCGGATGCGCACCGATTGCGATCCCGGCGCCCAGTTGGGCGAGGCGGTGACCGCCGCGCTGTTCACCCATCATCCCTATGGCAAGCCCATCATTGGCTGGATGCACGAAATCGAGGGTCTGGGGCGCGACGACGCGCTCGCCTACTATCAACGCTTCTACACTCCGGAAAACGCCATTCTCATCGTCGCCGGAGATGTCGAGGTTGACGAGGTTCGCGACCTTGCCGAACGCACCTACGGGAAAATTGTCGCGCGTGGGGCGCCGCCGCAACGCCTGCGTCCGCGCGAACCCGAACCGCGCGCCGCGCGCCTCGTGTCGCTCGCCGATGACAAGGTGGAGCAACCCAGCCAACAGCGTTTGTATCTTGCCCCGTCGTACACCACCGCCGCACCGGGCGAGGCCGAGGCGCTCGAACTGCTGGCTCACCTTCTGGGCGGTGGCCAGACAAGCTTGCTCTACCGTCGCCTCGTCGTTGACAGCAAACTGGCGGTCGCGGCGGGCGCGTATTACATGGGCACAGCGCTCGATCAAACCCGCTTCTACCTTTACGGCGTGCCCGCAGAAAACGTTACGCTTGAAGCGCTGGACCGCGCCATTTGCGAGGTTATCGCCGAGGTCGCCAGCAAAGGCGTCGCCGAGGCGGATATTGTTCGCGCCAAGACGCGGCTCATCGCCGACGCGGTTTATGCGCGCGATAACCAAACGAGTTTGGCGCAATGGTACGGCGCGGCGCTGACGACGGGCGGCTCGATGGCCGCCATTCGCGCCTGGCCCGATCGCATTGACGCCGTCACCGCACCAGCCATCCGCGACGTCTGCGTCAAATGGCTCGATGCAAAACGTGGCGTCACCGGTTTCCTGCTGCCGGACACGAGCGCCCGCGATGCGGCGTGAAAACGGGTTTCACTGTAATCCAGAAAGAGGGCTGCCGACAGGCAACGATATGAACACTGCAACGATCGTCAAATCACGAGCCGAGCGTGTACAGAAAGTGCGCGCGCCGAAGTCTGGCGTCGAAGCCTGGCTTTTCGAAGACTACGCCGTGCCGCTGGTGGCGTTTGATTTCGCTTTTCGCGGTGGCGGCGCGCAAGACCCCGCAACAAAGACCGGTCTTTGCTACATGCTGGCGGCGATGATGGACGAAGGCGCCGGCGAAATGGACGCCGACGCTTTCCACAGCGCACTCGACGACATCGCAGCGGAAATTTCGTTCTCTGCCGATCGGGACAGTTTTCGCGGCCGCCTGAAAACCCTCGTTCGCCACCTCGACGCGGCGGCAAACCTGTTGCGCCTCGCGCTGACCTCGCCACGTTTCGATGCGGACGCGCTTGAGCGGGTTCGCGGGCAAATGATTGCCGGACTGAAGAGCGAGTTGAAAGATCCCGACGCCCTCGCCGCGAAGGCGTGGCGCGAGGCGGCTTTCGGCGAGCATCCCTACGCCCACTCCGGGTGCGGCACATTGGACAGCGTCCCGACCCTGCAACGCGCCGATGTTGTTGGCGCGCGCGCCGCCCTGATGGCGCGCGATACGCTGAAAATCTCCGTCGTTGGCGCCATTTCCGCGACCACGCTCGCCACGCTTCTCGACAGCGTTTTCGGCGACTTGCCGGCGCATGGAAACCTGCGCAAAATTCCGGATGTGACCATGAGCGCCATGGGTTCGCGCGTCGTCGTCGATGTCGACGTGCCGCAAACCACCATCCGCTTCGGCATGCCGGGCCTCGATCGCCATGATCGCGATTACTGGACCGGCATCGTGGTCAATCACATCCTCGGCGGCGGCGTGTTTTCGGCGCGCCTGTTTCGCGAGGTGCGCGAGAAGCGTGGGCTCGCCTACTCCGTGCATTCGCAACTTGTGTCGCTCGATCACGCCAGCATGTTCAGCGGCGGCACTTCAACGAAGAACGAACGGGCGCTTGAATCTCTCGAAGTCATCGAGGCGGAAATCCGCACGCTCTGCGCGGACGGCCCGACTGCAGACGAACTCGACAAGGCGAAAAAATACCTCACCGGCAGCTATGCCTTGCGCTTTGACACCTCGACAAAAATCGCTGGAAATCTCACTGCGCTACAATTGGACGGCTATGATCCCGGCTTCCTCGATGAGCGTAACCGGCGCATCGATGCGGTCAGTCTCGCCGATGCCAAACGCGTTTCCAAACGCTTGTTTGAAGGCAACAAGTTGACCGTCGCCGCAGCCGGTCGCCCGGTTGGCATGTGACGGCGCCGCCAAGGCCCTCTGATTGAAACCAGAGGGGCGCCGCCGCCCCAGCCGCTAAAACCCTAGTGTAGGCACAATATCCGCTGGCGCGACACGCCACGTTTTGCGCGCGCCGCCATTGGCAATGGCGCGCAGTTCACGCGCCAGAATTTTTCGCCACAGTATGAGCGCCATGTCGGAGCGGCCAAGCCGTTCGCTCTCGCGCGGCACGATCCGCCCCTGTCCCGCCTGGGTTGCGATGTCCTGAATGACGGCGAGATCGGGGTGTCGCACATCCGCGTAGCGTCCGTGTCCGGCGATAAGCTCGCGCGCGATGGCGCCGGCCGGCCTCGCAGCCGCAACCTTTTTGTCGTATTCTGTTTGCTTCGCCCGGTATTCGTCTGCGGCTGCGCCACTCACCTCGATATGCCCGGCGATGAACCACAAATGATTTTCGTCATCGAGCGGCGTGAAGTTGAAATAGATTTCGCGCCACCCGCCAACCCCATCCATGCCAGCGCGGGGCGGCACCAGCACGCGCGTAATGTTGGGCGCATAGTGCAGGCTGACGCGCACCAGCCCGTTTTTGCGCGTGCCGAAACGCAACAGGCCCCAGTCGGTTTCTTCCGCCGACACAACAGGCAGATCGACCGCCAGCGGCGCGTGGGAGCCGCCCGGCGAATGGGTAAAGGCGACGTGCACTTCATCCATGCTGTTCTCAAAACTCTGCAGATAGTTGCAGGGCAGGCTCTCCACCGCCCAGACATCGAAAATGCCGTCGCTTTCGCGCACCGGGAAAGGCGGAAACGCCGGCGGTTCGCCTTCGCCAAAATAGGCGTACACGAGCCCAACGTGCTCACGCGCCGGCACACTGCGGATTTTCACCTTGCGCGCGAAGCCCGGATCTTCCGCCGGCTGCTCGATGCATTGACCGACGCAGTCGAACTTCCAGCCGTGATAGACACAACGAATGTTGTCGCCTTCCACCCAGCCCAGATGCATCAGCGCGAACCGGTGCGGACAATGGGTGTCGACAATATGCACAGCCCCGCCCTCACCCCGATAGATGGTGAAATCCTCACTCATGATGCGCAACGGCTTTGCCTCGCCATTGACGATGTCCTGGCTGCGATAGACAGCAACCCAAAACTGCCGCATGAAGATGCCGCCCGGTGTCCCAGGGCGGGTCGTCGCCAGATCGACCCCGTAACGCGAGTGCGTCGCATCGCCTGGCGAAAATGCGACGGTGGACTGGGCAGTCGATGTCGTCATGGCTGGCTCCCTTGAATTCTATTCGCCGACATCTTCGGCGTTTTCCGGTAGAATTTCCAGAGCCTGCGACGCGCGCTTCGCAGCAATTCGGGATAGTGTCGGCAACCCCAAACGAGTCGCCCATGCCTGTCCGTCAACTTGATCCCGTTCTCGTCGACCGCATCGCGGCGGGCGAAGTTGTCGAGCGGCCGGCGTCGGCCGTCAAGGAGCTTGTCGAAAACGCCCTTGACGCGGGCGCGCACCGTATCGATGTCGTCATTGAGATGGGCGGTCGCAGACTGATCCGCGTTGTCGATGACGGCGCGGGCATGTCGCCGCAAGACCTGGCGCTCGCCGTTGAGCGCCATGCCACGTCGAAACTTCCCGATAGCGATTTGTCGAACATTGTGACGCTGGGTTTTCGCGGTGAGGCGTTGCCGTCCATCGGTTCTGTGGCGCGACTTGAAATCTTCACCCGTCCGGTAGGCAGCGCCAACGGCTTTTCCATCCGTGTCGATGAGGGGCGCAAACACGCCGTCGTTCCGGCCGCGCAGGCGCCCGGCACCCGCATCGATGTGCGCGACTTGTTTGCGGCGACGCCGGCGCGGTTGAAATTTCTCAAGAGCGACCGGGCCGAAGCGCAGGCGGTCGCCGATGTCATCAAGCGTCTGGCCATGGCGCACCCGCACGTGCGCTTCGCGCTGTCGCACGACAATTTCTCCGGTCTCGACTTTGCCGCCTGCCCGCCAGGGCCAGAGGGCTGGTTGTCGCGCCTCACGCAGGTGATGGGCGGCGAGTTTGGCGCCAATGCGCTTGCTGTCGACGCCGAACGCGAACACGTCAGGCTGACCGGCTTTGCCGGCTTGCCGACCTTCCATCGCGCCAACGCCCAGGCGCAATACCTGTTCGTCAACGGACGCCCGGTGCGCGACAAACTGCTGTATGGCGCGGTGCGCGGCGCCTACATGGATTACCTGCCATCGGATCGTCATCCCGCACTCGCCCTGTTCATCGATTGCGATCCGCACGCCGTCGATGTGAACGTGCATCCGGCGAAATCGGAAGTGCGCTTCCGCGATCCCGGCATGGTGCGCGGGCTCATCGTCGGGGCCCTGAAACAGTCTCTCGAAGGCGCGCTGCATCGCGCCTCCACAACCGGCGGCGCCCGCACACTCGAGGTTTTGGCCCGCAGCGCCGGCCATGCGCCACCGCGTTTTTCCGGCGGTTGGGACTGGCGCGCCTCGCCGCTCGCGCCGCACGGCTTTGCCGAACCCCAGCAGCAGGAATTTGTCACCTCGCCTGCCGCCGACATGCGCCCGCATGACGCCTCCGCCGCACCCGCCGATCTCGAAGCGCCGCTCGGCGCCGCCCGCGCCCAGTTGCATGACACCTACATCGTCGCCCAGACACGCGATGGTTTTGTGCTTGTCGATCAGCATGCCGCGCACGAGCGTCTCGTCTATGAGCGACTGAAGGCGCAGCGCGCCAAAACCGGCGTGGTCCGGCAGATGCTGCTGATTCCGGTCGTCGTCGAACTCGACACCAGCGAATGCGAGCGGCTTCTCGCCAACGCTTTCGCCCTCCAGGGTCTGGGGCTGGCGCTTGAGGGTTTCGGCCCCGGCGCCGTCGCCGTCAGCGAGGCCCCGGCGCTGCTCGGCAACGCCGACATCGAGCGTCTCGTGCGCGACGTCGCCGACACCCTGGCCGAACACGGCGCGGCGACCTCACTCGAAAAACGCCTCGATTACGTGCTGGCGACGATGGCGTGCCACAACTCGGTTCGCGCTGGCCGGCGCCTCACCGGCGAGGAAATGAATGCGCTGCTGCGCGAAATGGAGGCGACGCCGGGCTCCGGCCAATGCAACCATGGGCGTCCCACCTATGTCGAACTGAAACTCGCCGACATCGAACGGTTGTTTGGTCGCAAGTAGGTTCGAGCCCCGCCACCCCGCAGCCAACGCCTCCAACGCCTCACCGCTTCGCCCGCATCTCTTCGATCAGCTTCAACACCTTTGGCGGCGACATCGGCAGCGACCTTGGCCGCACGCCGATACAAGCGCCGATGGCGTTGCCGATGGCGGCCATGGCCGGCGTCAATGGCACCTCGCCAACGCCGCGCAAGCCATAGGGATGGCGCGGGTTCGGCACTTCGACGATAACCGTGTCGATCATCGGCACGTCGGAGGCGACGGGCATGCGGTAATCGAGAAACCCGGCGTTCTGCAACTTGCCGTCGGCGCCGTAGATGTATTCCTCATTCAACGCCCAGCCGATGCCCTGCACGGCGGCGCCCTGAAACTGGCCCTCCACCTGCGCCGGGCTGATGGCTTTGCCAGCGTCTTCGATGATCGTGTAGCGCTTGATCTGCGTCAGGCCGGTCTCCTCATCGACAGCGACATCGACAATGTGCACCGCAAAGCCCGGACCCGCGCCCGTCACATTCATTTCCGAATGGCCGGAAATGGCGCCCATCGTATAGGTGGTCTTCGACGCGATGTCCTTCATCGACAGCGGCTCGAAATTGCCGACGTTGGAGCTGGCGGGGCGGCAATGGCCGTCCTCAAACATCACGCCATCCTCCGGCACGCCCCAGATTTTCGCCGCCCGCCGCACAAGTTCGCCAATGATTTTGCGCGCCGCGTCGACCACAATCATGCCGCTGGCGAAGGTCGTGCGGCTGCCGGCGGTGACGCGGTTGTAGCCAAGCGAGTGCGTATCAGCGAGCACCGAGCGCACGCGCTCAACCGGAATGCCGAACTCCTCCGCCGCCATCATCGACATCGACATGCGCGATCCCGCCACGTCCGCCGTGCCAAGAATCATGGTGACGGTGCCGTCGGGCGCCAGATTCATCGAGCCTGTCGTCTCGCCACCGCGATTGAACCAGAATCCTGTGGCGATGCCGCGCCCCTGTCCCTGCGGTACGGGCGATTTGTAGTGCGCGCACGCCTTCGCCGCCTGCAGCGTTTCAACAAAGCCGATGCGGTTGAATGTCTCGCCGTAGATGGTTTTGTGGCCCTCGGCGATGGCGTTCTTCAGGCGGAAATCAATCGGATCCATGCCGATTTTTTTGGCCATCTCGTCAATGACGTGTTCGACGCCGAACACCACCTGCGGCACGCACGGCGCGCGGAACGATGACACTTTGGGCCGGTTCGACACCACTTCCCACGACACGGTTTTGACGTTGGGAATGTCGTAACGGGTCAGCATCGCCTGCGGCGCGTTGGAGAACGCCGAGCCGGTGTACGGGCCGGTCTGAAAAACCAGTTCAGCATCGGCGGCGACAATCGTGCCGTCCTTTTTGCAACCCATTTTTATGCGTGACGCGGTGCCTGAAACCGGCCCGGTGGCGCGCAAAACTTCGCCGCGCGTCAATGTCATCTTGACCGGCGCTTTCGCCTTCTTCGACAGCATTACCGCCACAGGCTCGGTGTAGAAGGTCGTCTTGCCGCCAAAGCCGCCGCCGAGTTCCGACTGCTGGATGCGGATTTTCGACGATTCCATTTTGAGAATTTCGGTCAGGCGGTCGCGATACACCCACGGCGCCTGCGTGCAGCACCACAGCTCCACCTGTCCGTCGTCGGAAACGTTGGCGATGCAGGATTGCGGCTCGATGTAGCCCTGATGCATCGGCTTGGTGTCGTAGTTGTATTCAACGATCACGTCAGCGTCACGAAAGCCGAGCGTCGCATCGCCCTTCGACAGTTCGAGCCGTTCGACGACATTGGTCTGCTTCTCGGCGTCTGCGCCCTTGACGCCCTTGGTGCGCAAATAATCATGCAAAATCGGCGCGCCCGGCTGCATTGCCTCAACCGGATCGATGACGTGCGGCAGCACTTCGTAGACAACCTCAATCGCCTTCAGCGCGCGCTTGGCGACGGCTTCGCTGGTGGCCGCGACAGCGGCGACCGGGTGTCCTTCCCAATAAACTTTCTCGCGCGCCATGGCGATGCGCGTCATGTCGCCGGCGCCGGAGCCTGCCTTGATTTCGGGAAAATCAGCGCGGCATACCACGGCTTTTACACCGGGAATTTTCGCCGCTTTCGATACGTCGATGCTTTTGAGAATGGCGTGCGGATGCGGCGAGCGCAAAAAACGCCCGACCAGCATGCCCGGCAAAAACGCGTCGGCGGCGAACTTGGCTCGCCCCGTCACCTTGTCAAAGCCGTCATGCTTTATCGGCGACGTCCCGATGATCTTGTATTTGCGATCCGGATTGAAGCCCGGCTTCTCAAGAATGGTTGTCATGATCAGGCTGCCCTCATCTCTTTGGCTGCGGCTTGTACCGAACGAATGATTTTGTCGTAGCCTGTGCAACGGCAAAGATTGCCGGCGAGCCAGTAACGGATTTCGCTCTCGCTGGGATCCGGGTTGCGCTCGAGCAGCGATTTCGCCGCGATCAGAAAGCCCGGCGTGCAGATGCCGCATTGCAGACCGTTCAATTCGAGAAAATGCCGTTGCAGCGGATGCAGTTCATCGCCCTTCGCCATGCCCTCGATGGTGCCGATTTTCTTGCCGGCGGCTTCGACGCCAAGCATGAGGCAAGAACATGCCAGCCGCCCATCCACAGTGACGCTGCACGCGCCGCAATCGCCTGTCGCGCAACCTTCCTTGGTTCCGGTAAGCTTGAGTTCGTCGCGCAAAACGTCGAGCAAGGTCTGGCTTGTCTCACACAGAAATTCGTATTCGTCGCCGTTGACGGTCGTGGTTATGTGATGCTTGCTCATGCCGGATTTCCTGCCTTGCCCGTCGCCCGCTCCAGGGCTTTTTGCGCGACGCGGCGCGCCAGCACGCCGGCGATCTTGATGCGAAAATCTTTGGTGCCGCGTTTGTCGTCGATGGGGCGGCACGCAGCGCTTGCGGCGGCAGCCAGGTTGTCGAGCGCGGCGGCGTCGACGGGCGTGCCGATCAGCGCCGCAGCACACTCTTTCGATACGATGACCGTCGGTCCAACGGCGCCAAGCACCACGCTCGCCGCTGTGCAGACGCCTTTGTCATCGAGCGTCAGATGAATCGCGACGCCAACGACAGCGATGTCCATTTCGGTGCGCGGCGTGAAACGCTCGTAAGCGTCGCCGGAGTTTTTCGCCCGCTTCGGCAGATAAAAGGACTCGATGATCTCGTCTTTGGCGAGCGTCGTTTTGCCTGGAGCAGCGGGAATCTGCGCGACGGGAATCTCGCGGGTGTTTTCGGCGCCGACGATACGCGCTGTGGCGCCGGCGGCGATCATCGGCGGCACGCTGTCAGCGGCGGGCGAGCCGTTGCAAAGGTTGCCGGCGACCGTGGCGCGCGCCTTTACCTGGATCGAGCCGATCAGCTTGACGCCGTCGATAACGCCCGGCCACGCCTCGCACAACGCGGCGTGCTCCATCATCTCCATGCCGCTGACGGCTGCGCCAATGCGAAAGCCGCCATTTTCCGTAGTTATTTTGCGCAGCGTCGCGATTTTCTTGATATCGACGAGCAGTGCAGGCTCAATGAGCTCCGTCTCCATTTGCACGATGATATCGGTGCCGCCGGCAAGAATTCGCGCCACCCCTACTTCTTTAGCCAGCAACGCCGCAGCCGCTTTGAGCGCCGCCGGCGCCTCATATCGTAATTCGGACATTTTATTTTCCCGGGGATCGCAACGCCTGGCAGGCCAGCTTCGAATGTTATGGGGACAATGGCCTGTTCCGCAGGTTGCGACAAGTGGCGGCGCGACCAAGGACGACGCGACAAAGCGCAGCGCGACCAAGGGCGCCGCGACAATCGGCGGCGCCGCCAAGCGAAACGGCTAACGGCACGGCGGTTGCACGCCTGCCCCACGCCGCTACACTGGGCGTGGACGAGAGGGTCGAACATGTTGTGTCGGGTGATCGGGATGCTGGCGTGCATCGCCGCTGCGTCACTTTCGCCTTCGCGCGCGCAGGATTTCTACCGGGATCGCACGCTCACTGTCGTCATCGGGCTTTCCGCCGGCGGCGGCTACGATTTGTATGGGCGCACGTTGGCGCGGCATCTGGGCAAATATATTCCAGGCAATCCGAAGTTGGTCGTGCAGAACATGCCGGGCGCCGGTTCGCTCAGCGCCGCCCTGTGGCTTGCCAATGTGGCGCCGCGTGATGGTTCGAGCCTGCTCACCTTCAATCACGGACTGATCGGCGATTCTGTCCTGTCGCCGGAAAAAGTCAAACTCGATTTCCGTCGCTTCGCCTGGCTTGGCAGTTTGGCCGAGGATATTTCGGCTTGTTACATGTGGCACACAAAAGGGCCGAAAACCCTGGCTGAGGTGAAAGCCTGGGGACAGGTGAATTTCGGTCAAACCGGGGCCGGGAGTTCGAGCGACATCGCGCAACGAATTCTGAAAAACATTCTCGGCGTGAAGATCAACGAAATTCATGGGTTTCCCGGCAGCGCTGAATTGCGCCTCGCTGTTGAGCGCGGCGAAGTCGATGGCGATTGCGGCGCGTGGGCTGTCATTCCTGAAGAATGGCCACGGGACAAAAAAATCTATCCGTTCATCAAAAATACCCTGTCGCTTGGCCCCTATATGGACCCGACGACGCCATACGTCGTCGATGTGATGCCAGGCCCGCGCGAAAAAGCCATCGCATCGTTGCTGACGAAATCAACGCAGATTGCGCGGCCGTTCATCCTGCCCGCCGAAACGCCGCCGGAGCGGGTCAAAATCTTGCGTGACGCGTTCGAGGAGATGGTGAAGCGCGCCGACTTCAAGGCGGATCTGGATCGCCAACGCCTGACGCTCGAACCGCGAACCGCACAGGAAGCGCTGGCCATCGTCTCCGACATCGCCGGCGCCCCGCCTGAGATTATCGCAGCGGCGCGCAAGGTTATGACCGAGTGAAATCAGGCGCAAATCAGGCGCGCAGCGTGTCTCACGCTAAGCCGCACCCTTCGCACCGAGATCAACAGCGCCATCAATGCAAACATCAATGCGGGAACGCTTTCCTCCATTTGGAGCGCCGCCGGTGAAATCCGCGACAATTTGCTTGCCGGGCGAGGCTACAATCCGGACAGCGCGATCGCGTCAACCTCCGGCGGGCAGAACAATCCGCTAGGGGCATGGATACAGGCGATCACGCTGACGGCGAACCGGCAACCGACGGTATGGGAGAGACTTCCAGGTTACGCTGGAGCATTTGCTGTCGGCGTCGGCGGCGTCGTGATGGCAGTCCCCGCGACAGAAGCCATGGTGGCATGCGCTGTAAATCCGGTCTGCCGGATTGAAGCGGCTGCAGCGATTGGCGAGGCCCTCGCGGGAGCGTCACCCGGGACGTTGGCGCCGATCGGCGGCGTGGTTCTTGCTACCAAAGAATTGGGAGATGCTGCAGAAAGGGTAGCGGTACGGGCGGCCGCATTTAGCGAAAACACCTCAAGCGGCCGCGCCTTCAACGTCTCGCAAAGGCCGAACTATGCCAGGGCAATCGGGTGAAGAACCTCGTGACAAACTGGTGAAGTACTGAATCTGTCGTCGTCCACTGATTCTGTTTGTGGAGCACGACGATGGCGGAT
>JAYTTW010000286.1:0-4096 GCA_043744855.1 Hyphomicrobiales bacterium | reverse complement strand
ACAAAGCGCACACATCTCTTTAAAGATGTGCGCTATGTGCGCATGGTGTTCGCTACAGGGGCCATGCGTGCGGCTCCGAGATGGCGACGCGGTTTCCGGCGACAAGAGTTTCGAGAGCGCGCTTGAATGCGGCCTGACGGGCGCGGGGTAAATCCGAACCGGCGACGCCTTTTCGGTAGGCGGTCTCGCGCCAGTGGTCGAGGGTGACGCATTTTACGCCAGCAGGGATGTAGTTCGAGGCTGGCGGAATTTCCCCGTGGTCGTCAATGGCGTCGTGCAACGCGCGAAGGGCGATTTTTGCCGATGGCGGGAGGCGTGTTGTCTGCGTCTGTTTGATGTCTCCCGACGCGATGGCAGGCTTCACGACGGGCGCTGTTGTCTGCTCGCCGGTCTCCGGATCGATCGCGAGGATGATGCTCTCGAGGGCGAAGGTGATGCACGCGCCATCTTCGCCGTCGTTATTTTTCACCACGGTTGCGGTCCGCGAGGATCCTGCTTTTTCGATGGCGATTGACGTGTCCACGGCCCCGAGCAAGGCGCCATGGCCTCGCATCCGGGCGTTGCCGTCCTGAGGCGTGTGGTGGATCAACAGCACGTGCGCGCCGGTGTTCTCCTGAATTTGAGAGAGGAAACCAACCAATGCGCCCATGTCCTTTGGGCTATTCTCGTCGCCGCCCGCGAGCACGCGGGAAACCGTGTCGACGACTACGAGGCCGACTTCCAAGCCATACATCTCCCGCAACTGCTTCGCGTGGTCTACAATTTCGCGCGCGTGCGCGTCAGACGACCTCAGGTCGACGCAACCGGACACGACGGCGAGCGGCAGAACGTCAACCTTGTGGTAGGTCCGAAAGGCGGCGAGGCGGCGTTCTACAAGCCGGGCGCGTTCGGCTGCGACGTAAAGCACCGCCGAGCGTTGAACGCGCCGGCTAAACCACTCCCAGCCGGCGGCGACGTGTGCCGCCATGTCCGTTGCGAGGATCGATTTGCCGGAACCCGGACCGGCGTAAATGCACGACATTTCACCGGCGCCGAACATGCCCGCGACAAGCCATGATTTGCGCGGCGACAGTTCGATATCGGCGAATACCTTGAATGCGAGCCCGCGTGTCAGTTTTTTTGGCGGGGCGCGGCGGGCATCGTCGAGAACTGTCATGCGGCCTCCGCATCACGCTCGCGCCGGGACATTTCCGCCGCCTGCATTTCGGCCGTGCTCTTCAACAAGTCGATCACGATAAGCCGAGCCTGCATCGCATGGTAACGGGCCAGGTAAGGCGAGCGCTGGTAAGCGGCCTCCCTGAGGGATGTGGCAAAACTGACTAACAGATCGGCGGTTTCCACCACATATTCGGCGAGGCTTACTGCGCAGGCCTCTTCCACTTTTGGGTGCCTTACGGGAACTTTCATGCCTGCGCCTCCCGTGCAAGGCCAGCAACAGCAATCAAGGCCGCCTCCGCCCTGCCGTGATCCATAACGCGGGCAAACTTTCCAGCGTGCGCAGGCCACCGGCGAAGTGACTGGGATCTGGCGGCGTCCTTCGCTCCTTCTTTTCCGGGCGGAATGCCTATTATCTTTTTCCATGCCGGAGGCGTGATAAAGACAGCAGGAACGCCACAGGCCGCCAGCACGCCTTCGATGACGCCACGGGAGCGGCCGAATGAGAACGCGCCAACAGCGCCTTCTCCGGGGCGAGGCCCTACGTATTCGATGAACGCGCGCTTCGCCTGCGACTTGTAGACGATTTCCGCAAGCAGGGCCGCATTGACGGTGCGGCGATTCTTGGCGCCATCCGCCAGCACGGGCATGTCGGCGACTTCGATCAATCTGCCGTGGTCGTCGAGGAGCGCGAGCGCCCCGCTGATGCCGATATCAATTCCCAAGACTATCATGCGCGCGCCTCCTGGTTTATGACGTCGAGCAAACGCCCCAGCGGCCCCGCTGCCCCGCCGTCCGGCGAGCGCGTTAAAGCGGCGCGGATCGTCTCGACGGTGGCGCCGAATTGCAGTGCGAGCGACGTGGTAACGGCGATGTCGCGGCTTAAATCGTCAAGGCTCCCGCCCGGCTTTTCGAGCCCGAGAAATATTTCGGCGAGCTTCCCGTCCGGGAAGCGTGACACGCTGGCGACGAAGTTGACCCCGGCGTGTTCGAAGGAGATATTTTCCGACTTTCGCCGATTGGAGAGGCGTTGGCGCGTCATGGCCGCACCGCCACGAAAAACGCCAATTCGGCGAGCGCTGCGGCAAGCGCGGGATCGATCCGGAAGCGGCGCGCAATGAATGAGGCTTGAATTCCAGCCTGCGTTTGGCTATTCTGGAAACCGTTCGACCCGCCAGGATGAACGATCTTCGGGACCCCGCGCTCGCCTGGCGCGGGGTTTTTCTTAGCGGCCATCGATCAAGCCGCTTCCAGAGCCCGGCCGGCCTTCGCCAGCCGAACCATCTTCCATGCCTCGACTTCATCGCTAAGCCAGGCGACCGAACGCTTCTGGATTTTGAATGATTGCGGGAACGTGCCTTCCGCCATCCCCTCGTACACGCCGGCGCGGCTGAGGCCGGTTTCCGCGACGACGCGGGCAAGTCGCCAGAATTGGTTTTTGACCATTTCAATCCCCTTTGGCGTTCCGAGAATTCGGAACATGCGAAGAGGTTGGCGGATAAGCTTCGGGCCCGTAAGTGGGGCAACTGGAACTGCCCCATCGTTTTTTTCTAAATCTCGTGCTTTCCACTCGCTCGATATCTGCGCATGTTGCGAATGTCCTCCGCGTCGGGCTTCGGAATAATAACTTGCGGTATGGGCACATTCCCGGCCGATTGACTTTTCCACAGGTTCACGCCGGGCGGCGTGCGCCAAGGATTCCAGTCTTGCAGTCCAAGATCAAAGGCGATGCAGGCAATTTGTTCGGAAATTTCGAGTTGCTCCGCCAGATGAATTTGATTGGGAGCGGTCCCACTATTCAAATGGACACGGTAGAGAAGCGCGGCCCACAAATGCGCAACGTTTTTATACTTTAGCCAATTTTCTTTAAGAACGGTTTCTGTTCTAGCCGTTTTTAACTTCAGTCGAATTTTTGAATCATACCAATGAAAAAAGCGGGCTTTCCTTATTCCGACGCGCAGATCAGGAAAGTGATGGTTAAACTGTATCCAGTCAAACAGTATGAGTGCTGCGGCTGTACCACCACCCTCCGCCGCACTCTTCAATTTTCCGTCCATGAATTTCCCGAAGTCGGGAACTTTGCTGCTTCCAGCCGAATGCCATGCTCGTTCCGCCGCGATGTTGTAGGCGCGTTCTAATTCGTCCTCAGGATCCAACATATGCGCGCGGACAATGTCCCTGGGGCAAGGTTCTATCGTGCCGTCCTCCTTTATAAGAGGGAGAAACCGCATAGCCTATGCCCCTCTCATCATCACGACATTGTTGCCCGCCGGGGCCGGACGCCCGCAAAACGCCGCCCAGTCGTCCATGAGCCTTGCGCGTTTTTCAAGCAGATCGCCGCGGCGGTAGCTGGCCTCAACCTTGTCGACAACCGCGTGCGCCAGCGCCATTTCGACAATGTGATTCGCGTAACCCGTCTGCTCCGCCGCCCAGTCGCGGAAACAAGACCTGAACCCGTGGACCGTCAACCCGGGATGTGTTCCCCTGAGAAATTCCAGCATCGCCATGTTCGAAAGCGGCTTGCCCTCGCGGGCGCCGGGGAACACAAACTCGCCCTCGCGCGGCAGACTGGCGAGAATTTCCAAAACGCGTGGGGAAAGCGGAACCCGGTGGACGCGGCCGCCTTTCATTCGGCTGGCCGGGATGGTCCAGACCTTGGCAACTAGATCGATTTCGACCCATTGTGCGCCGATGGCCTCGCCGGTGCGCGCGGCCGTCAAAATTGTGAACTCCAGGGCGCGGGCGGAAACCACCCCCTGCCCTCGCAATCGCGCCATAAACTCGCCCGCGTCCGCGAAGGCCATGGCCGGATGGTGCGCCACCGCCGCGACTTTCGACCGGCGAGGTAACACATTGTCGAGATGGCCGCGCCAGCGCGCGGGATTCTCGCCCTTGCGGTATTCGCGAACGGTCGCCCAATTCAGCACACTTTCGATCCGCC
>JAYTTW010000285.1:0-4101 GCA_043744855.1 Hyphomicrobiales bacterium | reverse complement strand
TTTGGACCTCCTCAGGATGAGGTTTCCAAGGCAAATCCAGCGCATTTGAACCGCAATAATTCCCCAGTAGTCCTCATCCTGAGGAGCCGCGCAGCGGCATCTCGAAGGACGAGGGCTGTCCACGCGTTTTTCAGCAGCCTGCTAAAATGTTTTTCGCCGGTGGCCCGCAGGGTTGGTCAGGCCTCAGTGCATGGCAGTTGCGGCGCTGGCGGCTTTTGCTTCCATGCGGCCGGCGGCTTCCGAGCCGCCGCCGTTGAACCACGCATTCAACGCCACCGTCACGATCGTCGTGAGAAGGATGCCGGAATCGAGCAGCGGCTTTAGTTCGCGCGGCAGCCTGTCGAAGATGTTCGGCGCAATCAAGGTCAACATTCCGACGCCGATGCCAACCGCTACGATCAGCAGATTATTGCGGTTTGCATTGTAATCGACGCCGGCGAGAATGCGGATGCCCGTCGCCGCCACCATGCCGAACATGCAAAGACCTGCCCCGCCCAGAACATAAACCGGGATGGCGGCGAAGATCGCTGCGAGCTTGGGGATGAAGCCGAGGATAACCATGATAACGCCGCCCGCTACCGCCACCCAGCGCGACTTCACGCCGGTGACGCCGACGAGACCGACGTTCTGCGAGTATGACGTGTATGGGAAGGTATTGAATATGCCGCCGAGGATGGTGCCAACGCCGTCCGCCCGGAGGCCATGGGTAATCTCTTGCGCGCCAATTTCCTTCCCGGTCATCTCGCCGACCGCCAAAAACATGCCGGTTGATTCCACCATGACGACGATCATGACGATGCACATGGAAAGTATCGACCAGAACTCGAACGTCGGCAGGCCGAACTGGAAGGGATAAACCAGATCGAACCAGGGCGCATTGGCGACCGTCGCGAAACTCATCTTGCCCAAAACAACCGCGATCAGCGCGCCGACTATGATGCCGAGCAAGACGGCGATGTTGGCGAAAAATCCCTTCGCGTACCTGGCCACCAGCAACACCGCAATCAGGACCAACAGCGCGATGCCCATGTTGTCGAGCTGGCCGAACGCGGGATTGGGAAATTCCCCCAGCACGCCGTCAAGCGGCTTCTTGATCGTCGGCAAGCCGCCGCCGACCCAACCAATGCCGATGCGCATGAGGGTGATGCCGATGACAGTGATGATTGTTCCGGTGACGATGGGCGGAAAAAACCGCAGCAGTCGCCCAATCAGCGGCGCCACCAGCAGCGTAAATACGCCGGCTGCAAGGACCGAGCCGTATATTTGCAAAAGGATCGCGTTCGGAGCCAGGTTGGCGGCCTTGCCGGCGCCAATCATCGCCAGCATTGGCGCCACAGAGGCGAACGTGACACCCATCATGACCGGCAGCCGAATGCCAACGCCGGGCATGCCAAAAGCCTGCACCAAGGTTGCAAGCCCGCAGGCGAAAAGGTCGGCGTTGATGAGTAGGGTGCGTTGCTCCGGCGGCAGGCCGAGGGCGCCAGCAATAATCAACGGCACCGCGACGGCGCCCGCGTACATGACCAGCACGTGCTGGATGCCCAACGCCGCGAGCCGGCCCGGCGGCAGCACTTCGTCGACGGCGTTCGGCTTATCCATCATTCCAATTCCCCCTGGTTTTCAACAATGACGTCTTGCGTCTTCGTCAGCCGCATCAAACTTCCTGCAAACTCGTGGCAGATGCAACCCCTGCGGGATACACTTGTGAAATTCTGCACCTGGGGAGCGGGCGCCTCATGACGCCAGTTTGGCCTCGATACGCAGCTGGGCAATCCGCTCGATCTGGCGCAGCGCCTCGCTGAATTCAGCCTCCGGCGCCGCGACGACCCGGCGCTGGAACGCGCCGAGAATTTCTGCCTTCGTCGCGCCTTTGACGGCAAAAATGAAGGGAAAGCCGAAGCGCGCCTTGTAAGCGTCATTGAGCGACGTAAAGGTTTCGAGTTCATCCCGCGTCAGACGGTCGAGCCCGGCGCCGCCCTGTTCGCGCGCGGAATCGGCGGTCAGTTGGTTGGCGAGCGCCAGCTTGCCAGCCAGATCCGGGTGGGCGTTGACCAAGGCGCGCTGCTCCTGCGATGTCATCGCCCGCATGACGATAACAAGCGCGCTGTGCAAACCTGGCGCGAGATCGTGCGTCGTATCGAAGCCAGCGTCGTAGGCGCGACCGGCGATTTGCGGCGTGTGCTCGTAAATGTCGCCAAAAACTTCGACGAATGCGGCGCGGCTCATGCGCGATGGCTTGTAGCCGCCCGGCGGGGGATGCAAACGCATCCAGTGACGCGCGATGGCATCGCGGCGCGCCACCCAAACGTGTTCGTGGGCGTAGACGTAATCGAGAAAACGCTGCAGCGCGGCGGCGCGACCGGGGCGGCCCGACAGCCGGCAATGCAAGCCGATGGAAAGCATCTTCGGGCGCTCCGCGCCTTCCGCGTAAAGCACGTCAAAAGAGTCTTTCAGATAGGCGAAAAACTGGTCGCCGCTATTGAAGCCCTGAGCCACGGCAAAACGCATGTCATTGACGTCGAGCGTGTAGGGCACGATCAACTGCTGACGTCCCTCCTCCGTTCGCCAGTACGGCAGGTCGTCGGCATACGAATCGGCGCTGTAGAGGAAGCCGCGTTCTTCGGCGGTCAGCGCCAAGGTGTGCGTCGAGGTGCGGCCTTGATAGAAACCGCTCGGTCGCTCGCCTGTGACCTGCGTATGCAGGCGCACAGCCTCGGCGATATGCGCGCGCTCTTCATCGCGGCTGAAATCCCGGTAGTCGATCCACTTCAGGCCGTGGCTGGCGATTTCCCAGTTCGCCGCGCGCATTGCCTCGACGACGCGCGGGTTTCGCGCCAGCGCGGTGGCGACGCCAAAAACCGTGACCGGCGACTGGCGCGCGGCGAACAGTCGATGCAGTCGCCAAAAACCGGCGCGCGAACCATATTCGTAGATCGATTCCATATTCATGTGACGCTGGCCCGGCCACGGCTGCGCGCCGACAATCTCGGACAGGAAAGCTTCGGAGGCGGCGTCGCCGTGCAAAATGTTGTTCTCGCCGCCCTCCTCGTAATTAACGACAAATTGCACGGCGAGCCTCGCCTCTCGCGGCCAATGCGCGTGCGGCGGCGCTTCGGCATAACCGATGAGATCGCGCGGATAGTCGCTCATCAGGAGCCCCGATAGGTCGAATACGCCCACGGGGAAACCAGCAACGGCACATGGTAATGCCCGTCCGCGTCGCTGACGCCAAAACGAATCGGCACAACCTCAAGAAACGCCGGCGACGCGGCGGCGGCGTCGCTGCGGCGGAAATAGTCGCCGACATGGAAACGCAGTTCATACATTCCGGGGGCCAAACCGTCGCCTTCCAGCAGCGGCGCGTCGGTGCGCCCGTCGGCGTTGGTTTGGATGCGCTTGAGGACATGGCAGGCGCCATCTGCGGCGACCGAAATAAACTCGATGGCGACGCCTGCAGCGGGCGTTCCCGCCTTTATATCCAGCACATGCGTGGAAATGCGCCCCAATGTTTAACTCCTGTCAACGGCAAATAATTTGAAATGATTTCCGTGCGGCGGTTATAACGAAGAACCAGCGGGACGACTACAGCCAGGCGCGAGCGCCGTTCATCGCCGCTGCAAAGGAAACGGAATGAACCCGATTTTTATGGAATGGGGCGGCATGGTGTTGCGCTGGCTGCACATCATCACCGGCATCGCGTGGATCGGCTCGTCGTTTTATTTCATGCACCTCGATGCGGCGATCCGTGCGATTCCGGATATTCCCGCCGACAAGGGCGGTGAGGCGTGGGAGGTGCACGGCGGCGGATTCTACCAGGTGCGCAAATACCTCGTGGCGCCCGCGAGCCTGCCCGCCGAAATGATGTGGCACAAGTGGGAATCCTACTCGACCTGGCTTTCCGGGTTCTTTCTCCTGGTGTGGGTGTATTACCTCGGCGCGGACCTCTACCTCGTCGATCCCGCCGTGCGTGCGATGTCGCCGCTGAGCGCGGCGGCGATTGGCGTTGGCGGTCTCGGGCTGGGATGGCTCGTCTACGACGGGCTGGTGAAATCACCGCTGGCGAACCACGAAGTGGCGTTGGCGGCGGTGGGTTTCGCTTTC